>CADBNX010000373.1 GCA_902796115.1 uncultured Eubacteriales bacterium | reverse complement strand
GCGCCCGAGGGGCAGAGGTGAGCGCCGCCTGTGGCGGATTCAGCGAACCGACAGCCCAGTGAGCAATAGGTATCTGCAAACGAAGTGAAGCAGATGCCATTGCGAACTGCGGTCGAGGGACGGAGACCGGAGGGTACGGAGTACCCACCCGTTGTCACTGTTTACCCTGTGTAAAGTGGCAGCTGTAACGATGCCGCCTGTTCGGGCAGACGGATCTTCTTGATAAAACTGACGCTCCGTACTATAATACTCATGGTTACGGAATCGATATGAGGTACGGAACATGGGGTTATTTGCGATCGGAGATCTGCATCTTCATTTTCAGAGCGAACTGAAAGCGCCGGGACAGCTGCGCGATCCCCTCTGGCGGAACCATGAGGAAAGATTCAGGCGGAACTGTGAAAAGCTGATCGGGCCGGAGGATACGCTGGTGCTCGTCGGCGATCACAGCTGGGGCAGAAACCTGACGGAGTGCGAAAAAGACCTGGAATATATCTGCGCGCTGCCGGGGAAAAAGGTGCTGCTCCGGGGAAACCACGATATGTTCTGGGACGCGAAGAAAACGGACGCCCTGAACCGTCAGTTCGCCGGGAAGCTGTTTTTTCTGCAGAACAATTACGCGGCCTGCGGGGACTGCGCGATCGTGGGCACGAAGGGGTATACCTTTGAAGGACCGTTCTATGTGCGCGGAAACCGCATCGTGGACTGGGACAGGACGGAAGAAGCGCACGCGCGGAAGCTGGTGGAACGGGAAGCGGAACGGCTGCAGGCGTCCTTTGAGGCAGCAAGGAAGGACGGATACAGCCGGTTTGTGATGTTCCTGCATTATCCGCCCACCGACATCCTGGAAAGGAACAGCCCATTTACGGCGATGGCGGAGAAGTACGGCGCGGAGCAGGTGATTTACGCACACTGCCACGGGGAGGGGCGTTTCCATGACAGCCTGGAGGGCCGGCATCACGGAATCCTGTACACCCTGGTATCCGGGGACCGCCTCGGATGGACGCCGCTGAGGATCCTGTGAGGGATACTCATCCGGTCACTGTTCCGGACGGCTGCAAGTCCGGGTAAAACCGAAACCGAGATGTGATAAAAAACGAGCGAAGAGAGGTTCTCGTATGATCTCTCTTCGCTCGTTTGAAGGTTGTACTGTGCCGTGGACGCGCCGGTTACAGGATATACTCCGCTTTGGACGCGGGACGGTTCTGCATTTCCAGGCGCTTCGCGGCGTACTTTTCCGCCGTGTTGCCGAGCACCGCGTAGGAGGCGATTTTGCTTTCCTCCACACCGGGCTGGTTGAACGCGTCGATGTTCAGCAGTTCTCCCATATAGGCGGTGGCCATCTCAAAGAAGAAGATCAGCTGGCCGACGGTGCAGGCGTTCACTTCCGGCAGTATCACGGTCTGGTTCAGGCGGGACTGCTTGACCAGCGCGTATTCGGTTCCGGCCCGTTCCGCTTCGATGAGCTGGTTGAGCGTTTTGCCGCCCAGGAAGGCGACGTCCGGGAATTCCGCGCAGCCGTGCGGGATGGCGCATTCGGAACGGAATTTCTCCACCTTGAGGAAGGTGACGATTTTATCGTACGGGCCTTCGGTGTAGAGCTGCAGCTGGCTGTGCTGATCGGTGACGCCGAGGGATTTGGTGGGCGTCTGGCCCACATGGCAGGTTTCCCCGTCCCGGGTCAGGTTTTTGCCGAGTGATTCCGCCCAGAGCTGGCAGAACCAGTCCGCCATGTATTTCAGACTGTCCGCATAAGGCATCACCACATGCACGTTGATGCCTTTCTGTGTCATCAGGATATACTGCAGCACGGCTTCAAGCAGCGCCGGATTCTGCCACGGATCGTCCGAACGGCAGCGGGAATCCATATCTGCCGCGCCGGACAGCATGGCGCGGATGTCGATGCCGCATACGGCGGCCGGAAGGAGCCCGACGGGGGAGAGCTCGCTGAAGCGTCCGCCCACGGAATCCGGAATGATGAAGGTTTTCAGCCCGTATTCCCGCGCGAGCCGGATCAGGTTGCCCTTTTCGGCGCTGGTGGTGGCGATGACGTGTTCGGGCCACTTATCTCCCACGCGCGCTTTCAGGGCTTCCGTCAGGATCAGGTACTGGCTCATGGTTTCGGCGGTGGCGCCGGATTTGGTGATCACGTTGAAGCAGGTCTTGCCGATATCGATCACATCCAGCAGCGCGTTCATCCGCTCCGGATCGATATTATCCTCCACATAGAAGCGCGGGCCGCCGCGTCTGCCGTCCGGCAGTTCGTTGTAGCGGATATGGTTCAGGGCCTGCTGGACCGCGATCGGGCCCAGCGCGCTGCCGCCGATGCCGAGCACCACGAAAGCGCTGAATTTCGCGCGGATTTCCGCCGCGGTCTTTTCGATATCGTCCAGGACCGCGTCCTGGTTATACATCAGTTCCGTCCATCCGAGCCAGCCGGTCCCGCGCGCCTTCTGCACCTGCGCGTTGGCGGCGCCGGCACGGGAGGAAAGGGAGGCGATTTCCCGCGGGGAAACGCCGCCGGAGGGAAGAGCGCCCTCCATCATGTGATTGACGTCCAGACGAATGCGCTGCGCTGTATCGATTGTGTTTGTCATACTGTCCCCTCGATTGCTTCTGCAGTAGAATCAGGCTTTGCCGACGGAACCGAACAGTTCCATCTTTTCACGGACGGTCGCGCGGATGGCTTCAGCGCCGGGCGCCAGGAGCTTGCGGGGGTCAAAGCCCTTGCCGGTCAGATCCTTGCCTTCTTCGATGTATTTGCGGGTGGCTTCGGCGAAGGTGATCTGGCATTCGGTGTTCACGTTGATTTTGCTGACGCCCAGGGTGATGGCCTTGCGGATCATATCCTCCGGGATGCCGGAGCCGCCGTGCAGCACCAGCGGCATCATGCCGGTCTTTTTCTGGATGGCGTCGAGCGTTTCAAAGGAGAGGCCCTGCCAGTTTTCCGGATATTTGCCGTGAATGTTGCCGATGCCGGCAGCCAGCATATCCACGCCCAGGTTCGCGACGCGTTCGCATTCGTCGGGATCGGCGCATTCGCCCATGCCGATGACTCCGTCCTCTTCGCCGCCGATGGCGCCGACTTCCGCCTCGATGGACATGCCCATGCCGTGCGCGACCGCGACCAGCTCACGGGTCTTTTCCACGTTTTCGTCGATCGGATAATGGGAGCCGTCGAACATGATGGACGTGAACCCGGCCTTGATGCATTTGTAGCAGCCTTCATAGGTGCCGTGATCCAGGTGCAGCGCGACCGGCACGGTGATGCCGAGGCTTTCGTCCATGGCTTTCACCATCGCGGCGACGGTGCCGAAACCGGTCATGTATTTGCCGGCTCCTTCAGACACGCCCAGGATGACGGGCGCGGACAGTTCCTGCGCCGTGAGCAGCACGGATTTGGTCCATTCCAGGTTGTTGATGTTGAACTGGCCGACCGCGTAATGGCCTTCCTTGGCTTTAACGAGCATTTCTTTTGCGGAAACTAGCATGAGCAAACCTCCTTCAGAATTTGGATATCGTTATATGCGGGCCGCGCCGCTTCTGCGGGCCGCTTCGGCGACCGCCGCGGCGACGGTTTTTCCCAAGCGCGGGTCAAATGCCTTCGGAATGATGTAATCCGCGCGCAGTTCCTCATCGGATACGAGGGACGCGATGGCGTAGGATGCGGCCATCTGCATTTCGTCGTTGATATCGCTTGCGCGGACATCCAGCGCCCCGCGGAAGATGCCGGGGAAGGCAAGCACGTTGTTGATCTGGTTCGGATAGTCGCTGCGCCCGCAGCCGACCACCGCCGCGCCGGCCCTGGCCGCTTCGTCGGGGAAAATCTCCGGCGTCGGATTCGCCATCGGGAAAACGCATGCGTCCGGAGCCATTGATTTTACCATCTCCGGCGTGACGACCCCGGGTGCGGAAACGCCGATGAAAACGTCCGCGCCCTTCATGGCGTCGGCAAGCGTGCCGCGGATGTGCCGCGGGTTGGTGACGTGACTGAGCGCTTCGTGCGCGGGATTGAGCCCTTCCATGCCCTCGCAGATGACGCCGAATTTATCCACCATGGTCAGGTCGGCAACGCCAAGCTTCAGCAGGTGCGTGCCGATCGCGCATCCGGCGGAGCCTGCGCCGTTGATGACCACGCGGATCTTCGCGATGTTTTTGCGCACCACTTTCAGCGCGTTCAGCATGGCGGCCGCAACGACGAT
>CADBNX010000372.1 GCA_902796115.1 uncultured Eubacteriales bacterium | reverse complement strand
GCGGAAGCGGAAAGACGGATGCCGATCTTTCGGGCGATCCGCCCGCAGCGGGTGCAGCATACCCGCACGAAGGATCATACGGCGGATCTGGTGCACGATCTGCTGCCCGGGTATGTGTTTCTGTACGCGGAGGAGAGGATCACGGATTTTTCGGTCCTGCGCACGATGAACGGTTTTCTGCGCTGCCTGTGTGACCATGAGCGGTGCTTCGAACTGCAGGACGCGGATGAAAAGTTTGCCCTGATGCTGCTGGAAAAAAACGGTGTGATCGGAAAAACCAGGGTTTATCAGGAAGGCGACAGGATCAGGCTGTGCGAAGGCGCGTTCAGCGGGGTGACCGCGGAAATCCTGAAGGTGGACCGGAGAAACATGCGGATGCTGATTGAGCTGCCGTTTGCGCGCACCGTGGCAAAGACCTGGGTGGAATATGAAACGGTGGCGAAAGAAGAGGACTGAGTCCGCATCGGAAAGGTGAGTGCCGGGTATGGCGGAAAACAGCGTATCGGTGATATTCAGCGCGCGGAAGACGATCGCGATTTCGATCCGGGAATCGGGACGCGTCGAGGTACGCGCGCCTTACGGGACGGATGAGGTGAAAATCAGAAGCATCCTGCATGAAAAACGGGACTGGATCGAACGCACCCTGGCGAAGGTGAGAAGCCGGGAAGCCGACGCGAAGCAGGCCGGTAAGCTGATGGAAGAGGAAATCGGCGCGCTTGCACGGCAGGCGTGTGAACGGATCGCCGAGCGGCTGGGCGTGTATCAGCCCCTGGTCGGGGTGCGGATCGGCCGTGTGACCGTCCGCTGCCAGCGGACCCTTTGGGGAAGCTGCTCCGCATCGGGGAATCTCAGCTTCAACTGCCTTTTGATGCTGACGCCGCCGGAGGCGCTGGACTATGTGGTGGTGCACGAACTGTGCCACAGGAAGGAAATGAACCATTCCAAGCGCTTCTGGCGGGAAGTGGAGCGGGTGATGCCCGACTGGCGCACCTGGAGAGCGTGGCTCAAAAAAGAGGGTCCGGCCATTCTTGCGAGAATCGGATAGAGGTTTGCTTTTTAACGCGCAATATGGTATCATTTCTCCATGCGGGTCGGATGGAACGGGTTTCGTCCCGGCGCTGCGATCAAACGAAAGGGGAGACGGCAAAATGAAGAAATACCGCATTTTGGCATGGCTTGTCCTGCTTGTTTCCATGACGGTCCTCTGCTGTGCCGGCGCGGAGAATCCGTGGACGGATGAGCAGTGGGAAAAGCTGAATCAGCAGCTGAGCAACGATAACGCGGACGCGGCGATCGAAACGGAGTGGCTGGAGTTTGACCACCAGGACCTGAGCGAAGCGGAAGGGCTGGACGAGAACTGGATGCATATCCTGCTGCTCGGGGTGGATAACCCCAAAATCGATGGTCCCATCACCGGACGCAGTGACGCGATGCTGATCCTTTCCGTGAATCAGGAAACGGGCGAGGCGCGTCTTTCATCCATCGTGCGCGATCTGTACGTGCAGCTGCCTCTGATCGGCTGGCCGAACCGCATCAACGCGGCCTATGTATTCGGCGGCCCGTACTATACCATGAAAACTGTCAACGAAACATTCGGGCTGAATATACGCAAATACTGTACGATCGACCTGAGAGGTTTTACCTCGGTGGTGGATTTGCTCGGCGGGGTGGAGATCGAGCTGAGCGAAGGCGAAACAGTGGAGATCAACAAGGACAAGAGTGTTGAAACGCCCGTGGGAAGAGGACTGCAGAAGCTGAACGGACAGCAGGCGCTGTCCTATGTTCGGCTCCGCGCGACCGACAATAATTTCGGCCGCAATGAGCGTCAGCGCAAATTCCTGGTATCCATGATGCAGGCCGTGCTGTCCCAGCACGATATCGGGGATATGCTGGATATCGCGGAAATGCTGCTCTCCCATATGGAAACCAACCTGACCGCGGCGGATACCATGAAACTGATTTTCAGCTTCCTTCCGAAACTGAACACGCTGGAAACCTATTCCTGCCCGCAGAGCGGAGAATACCGCTTTGTGACGACGGAACAGGGCGCGGAAGTGGTGGAAGCCATCGACATCGGACAGGTGGCGAAAAACCTGAAAGCATTTATTTACGGCAGCGCCGAATAAGGGAAGAGGGGAAACGATTTGTTTGCTGCATTGCTGCAATATCTGCTGAAGATCCTCAGAGGCGCGCTGATCGGGCTTGCCAACGTGATTCCCGGAGTCAGCGGCGGTACCATGATGGTGTCGATGGGGATTTACGATACCCTGATCCACTGCATCACACATCTTTTCAGGGAGTTTGTCAAATCAGTCAAAACCCTGCTGCCGTATGTGATCGGGATGGTGCTGGGAATCCTGGGGCTGAGCTTTGCGGTCACCTGGGGACT
>CADBNX010000371.1 GCA_902796115.1 uncultured Eubacteriales bacterium | reverse complement strand
TTTTTCACGCGGCGCTCTCCGTCCACGCGGACAAACAGGCCGTTCAGGTCGGAAACGCAGGAAGAAGGAATATAACTGTGGATCTCATAGGTCAGGCCGGATACCTGCAGAAAAGCGCCGGTTTCGTTGGGCACGGCCCGCGAGCCCCACTCCAGCGCGTCCAGGATCTGCTGACCGGTCGCTTCGATCACGCACATGGAATTGCCGAAGGGAAACACGCTGAGGATATTGCCGTAGGTGATATCGCCCGCCTGGATACTGACGCGGATGCCGCCCCCGTTGACAAAGGCGATATCTGCGCCGGACTGGACGCGGTAAGCGTCCGCGCACAGGTCGCCCAGGTTGGTTTCCATCCGGCGCACAATCCGGATCGGCTTTCCGTTTTGATCCGCTGCGGTGGGATCATTCACGGTAAGCGCCGCTGTTGTGCCCGCCACGACTTCGTTGAGCGTTTCCCTGAACTGTTCCTCCGCTTGCGCCACGGCGCGGGACATATCATTGTCGATGCCGAGGAGCCGCGGCGCGGGTTCCTGGTTGTTCCAGGTATACAGGCCGGTCGTGACGCTGCCGTCCGCCCCGATCCTGCACCAGCCGACGGCCTCCAGCCGGGTCCCGCAGGCGGAGCGCGGCACGTCCTTTCCTTCCGCGTTTTTCATGACCACCTGATCGGTGTCGTGGCTGTGGCCGTCAAGCAGCACGTCAATCCCGGCGGTATGGGAAATCACGTCGGCATAGGTCCAGGGCATGCAGTTGGCCTCGTTGCCCAGATGCGCCATGACCACGACGTATTCCGCGCCTTCGGCCCGGGCCGCGTCCGCCGCCGCCTGTACGGCGCCGTAAACGCCTTCGCCGGTCTCATCCTGGCAGAAACCGTACACGAACTCCCCGTTTTCGTCCCGGAAATAAGCCGGGGTGGAGCTGGTGATCGTCTTCGGCGTGGTCACGCCGACAAAAGCGACCTTCTTCCCCGCCAGTTCCCGGATGACATAGGGTTCAAACACCGGCTCGCCCTTGTAATTGAAATTACAGCTGATATACGGAAAATCCGCTTTCTCCGCCAGCGCAAGGAAGGTGTCCATCCCGTAATCGAACTCATGATTGCCTGGGATGGCGACGCCGTAACCCAGTTTGTTCATCAGATCGGTGATCGCTTCACCCTTCGTGACGGTGCCGATGGGCTCGCCCCGGGTGCTGTCGCCGTTGTCCACCAGAATCACGTCATTGCCTTCCGCGATCAGATAATCCCGGATCTGCTGTACCCCGGCATAGCCGAAGCCCTGATCGACGCCGCAGTGAACGTCACCGGTATACAGGATCACGATATCGCCGTTTTTTTTCGCCGCGTCAGCGGCGGGGGCTTCCGCTGCCGCGGAGCCGCACAGCAGCAGTGAAAAAAGCAGCAGCAGCGCCGGCAGTACCCTGAAGCGTATCTTTCGCTCCTTCAAGTTCATTTTTCTTTATTCCTCCCATGCGTGATGATCCGTCTCCGACAGATGCCGTACCGAGCTATTATATCATATAAACAGAATATTACAAATTCGCGAAAAAATATGGAGAAAATGTTGCATATGGCTTGATTTTTCCGACACAAATAGTGTAAAATAAGCCGTATGCTGTCAGAGGGGGGTATCGGAACCGCTGGCGCAGAAGGAAAGGATGATCCGAGTGGGCAAAAGGATACTCTTGGTGGACGATGAGCCGCTGCTTTTGAAGGGTCTGCGTTTTACGCTGTCACAGGAGGGGTATGAGATCCTGACCGCGATGGACGGTGAGGAGGCCCTTTCCATGTTTTACGATAACCCGGTGGATCTGATCCTGCTGGACGTGATGCTTCCCAAACTGGACGGCATCGCGGTATGCCAGCGCATCCGTGAAACGAGCAACGTGCCCATCATCATGCTGACCGCCAAAGGGGAAGACATGGATAAGATCCTGGGGCTGGAATACGGCGCCGACGATTACATGACCAAGCCCTTCAATATCCTCGAAGTCAAGGCGCGCATCAAGACCATCCTGCGCCGCACCGGTCAGCCTGCCGCCGCCGACAGCCGCAAGGTGATCCGCGTGCACGATATGGAAGTGAACATCATCAACCGTTCCGTGACCCTGGGCGGAAAGGACGTCCGCCTGACGGCCAAGGAATTCGACCTGCTGCAGCTGTTCATCAACAACCGCGGCAAGGTATTCAGCCGGGAAACCATGCTGGAAACGGTGTGGAAATACGACTACATGGGCGATGCGCGCACGGTCGACGTGCACATCCGCCGCCTGCGTGAAAAGATCGAGCGCAATCCGTCCCAGCCCGAATTCATTTTCACCAAATGGGGAGTGGGCTACTATTTCACGGACAAGGATTAAAATTTTCTCCGGGTTTCAAACACAGATTCTGATCGCCTTCCTGCTGATCGTGGGGCTCTGCTTCCTGGCGATGGCCCGTTTTCTCGGCAGCATCATGAGCGATTATCTGTTTGAGGAAAAGCTGGCCGCGGAACGCACGGGTCTGGAGACGCTTGCCGTACGGCTGGCGCCTTTTTTGCGTGACGGGGATACGCAGTCCCTCGCCGCCATCCTGCGGGAAGAAGCATCGGACGGAAGCACCCGGCTGCTGCTGACGGACGAAAGCGGCGAGGTGCGGATCGACACCGGGGAAAGCATGACCGGATGGAAGCTGAATAACGCTTATCTGGACCATGTGCTGATCGGCGGCATGAACGCGGACAGCGCGGTGATCGACGCGAACGGAAAGATGGTCAATTTCGGCCGCGTACTGTTTGCGGATCTCTCCGGGGAAAAGTGGCAGGCGTACTGTGTGGCCGCGGTCGTGTGGGATTCGCGCGTGCTCGGCGCTGCGGTGCTGGAGGCGGACGCGGAGGGCATATTGCGCACGTTCGGGCAGATGCGGGACCGCTCCGTGCTGATTTTCGGCGCCATCGCGCTCGCGGCGCTGATCGCCAGTTTCCTTTTCGCGGGCGTTCTCTCCCGGCCGGTCGGGGAACTGACCGGCGGCATCCAGCATATGGCGGGCGGGGATTTTTCCACCCGCGTGCGGGTGCGCGGAAACCGGGAAATGCGCCAGCTGGCGGCCGCGTTCAATACGATGTCCGAAAAAGTGGAATCGCTCGATCAGAGCCGCAACCAGTTCGTTTCCAACGCAAGCCATGAACTGAAAACCCCGCTCGCTACGATGAAGATCATGATCGAATCCCTGATTTATCAGCCGGACATGGACAAGGACCTGCGCACCGAATTTCTCACGGATATCGACCGGGAAATCGACCGGCTCAACGCGATCATCGGGGATCTGCTCACGCTGATGAAGACGGATTCCCGGAGCGAAAAGCTGAAAAATGAGCCGCTGTCGCTGGCGGACCTCTGCCATGAAACAGAGCACCGCCTCCTGCCCATCGCGGAGCAGAAGCATCAGCACCTGGTGCTCAATATGAAGGACAAGGGCGAAATGACCGGGGACCGGAGCAAGCTCAGCCAGATCATCTACAACCTGATGGAGAACGCGGTCAAGTATACCCAGGAAAACGGCGTCATCCGCGTCATCCTGGAGCGGAACGGAAAAACCGTGCGCCTAACCGTGTCGGATAACGGTCCCGGCATTCCCAAGGCCGATCTTTCCCATATTTTTGACCGTTTTTACCGGGTCGACAAGGCGCGCAGCCGCACGGTGGGCGGCACCGGCCTGGGGCTTTCCATCGTCAGGCAGCTCGTGGCGCTGCACGGCGGAACCATCCGCGCCGAAAGCGTAGAAGGAGAGGGGACGGCATTCATCGTGGAATTGCCGCTGCATCAGGAAAACCATGCGTAATCTGCCCAACAGGCTCAGGGACCCGTTTGCGCGCGGGCGGGCACTGTTCATCATCGAAGCCGCGCTGGAGTACTTCATCTCCATCCTGCTGACGGACGCGTTCCTCGCATCCGTCACGACCCGGCTTGGCATGTCCAGCGCCACGACCGGCGTGCTTTCCTCTTTCGTATCGCTCGGCTGCGTGTTCCAGCTGGCGAATATCCTGGTGGCGGACCGCCGCCCCGTCAGGCGCTGGCTGCCCTGGGTGTCAATCTTCGCAAGCTGCCTGTACGCGCTGCTGTATTTCCTGCCGGGCTTCGCGCTGGAGGACGGCCTGCGCACCGGTCTGTTCGCGGTGTTCCTGCTCACCGGCCGCTTCATCGCGAACCTGCTCGCGCCCAGCAAGATCGCCTGGCAGATGAACCTTGTGGCGCAGCACGAACGGGGCGTATACACCGCCAATAAGGAAATCGTATCCCTGATCGGGGGCACCGCGTTCACCTTCGCTGCCAGCGCTTTTCTCGACCGCTGCAGGGAAAGGGGCGACGTGAGCCTGGCATTCCCGGTACTGGGTGGGGTGATCCTGCTGCTCGCCGTGCTGAACACGGCCACCCTGCTTATGACCCCGGAGCCCGCGGGAGAGACGCTGTCCCGCAGAGGCGGCCTCGCGGAGCTGAAGCGGAACCCGGTCGCGCGCCGGCTGATCCTGGTATCGGTGCTCTCCTCCCTGGCCGAGTACGTCACCGTTCCCTTCCTGGGCGTGTACAAAATCCGGGAGCTTGGCTTTTCCATGACCTTCATCAGCCTGCTCACCCTGGGGCAGAGCCTGTTCCGCGCGCTCGTTTCACGGCGCATGGGCCGCTTCGCGGATAAGATGGGCTTCCGGAACATGCTCATGCTCTGCTACGGCGTGGAAGCGGCAGCTTTTCTCTGCGTGGCGTTTGCGGTGCCGCAGAACGGCAAAATCATGTTCGTGCTCTTTTCCCTGCTGCACGGGCTCGCCTACGCGGGCATCAATTCCGGGTCGATCAACCTGCTTTATGATTATATCCCGCGCGGCAAATGTCCGGCGGTGCTCGCCGTCAAAGCCACGGCAGCCGGGCTGTGCGGGTTCCTGGCCACGGTGGCTGCGTCCCGTTTTGTGGATCACATCGAAAACGCGGGAAACATGCTGCTGGGCATGCACGTGTACGCGCAGCAGGCGGCGGCCTGCATCAGTGTTTTCGTTGTGCTCACCCTGATTTGGGTGCTTAAAACATTGAATCCTCCTGCCGCTTCTGATATAATCAGCACGGACAGTAAGGAATGATGAAGAAGGGAGATCCTCAACCATGAATGTAACCGTTTTTGACACACCGGAACAGGTCGGCAAAGCCTGCGCGCTGCTTTTTGCCTCCCAGGTGATGCGGAAAAAGAACTCCGTGCTCGGACTGGCGACCGGCTCATCCCCGATCGGCTGCTATCAGCAGCTCATCGCGTGGCACAGGGAAGGCTGGCTCGATTTTTCCGACTGCATCAGCTATAACCTGGATGAATACGTGGGCCTGCCCATCGAGCATGAAACCAGCTATCACGCGTTCATGCAGGCCGAATTGTTCAGCGGCATCAATATGAAGGCCACTTATCTTCCGGACGGCAACGCGGCGAATATGAATGCCGAATGCCGCCGCTATGACCGTGCCATCGAAAAAGCGGGCGGCATCGATATCCAGCTGCTCGGCATCGGCCGCAACGGCCATATCGGCTTCAACGAGCCGGGTGAGAAATTCATTTACGGCACGCACGTGGTCAACCTCACGGAAAGCACCATCGACGCGAACAAGCGCTTCTTCGAAAGCGCGGACCAGGTGCCGCGCCAGGCGGTGAGCCTCGGCATCGGCGGCATCATGAACGCGAGGGAAGTCGTTCTCGTCGCGATGGGCGTCGATAAGGCGAAGGCGATTGCCGATACCGTGAAAGGCCCCATCACCCCGATGGTGCAGGCCTCCATCCTGCGCACCCATCCCAACGCGCATATCCTGATCGACAAAGCCGCCGCGTCCCGGCTGTAACAGGAACAGATCATGCAATCCCGTGAGGAAACATTCTCCTCACGGGATTGCTTATCCATCTCAATCCTCATGCCGGTGCGGCACCGGCACAAACAGCCCATGAAAGATCGCCGCAGAATTGAACTTTCACGCTGCCCCGCCGATGAAAGGAGACCGTCATGAAAACTGCCTGTACCACCAGTCCGATTGTCCGGATCCTCGGAGATGAGCTTGCCGCCGTATCGCTGATCGCGGAATCGGGTTACGAAAGCCTCGATTTTTCCCTGACCGGCATGGTGCATGATGACAACCCCTGGAACGGGGAGGACTGGCAGGAACGCGCCGGCCGCACCCGGGAAGCATGCGCACGCGCCGGCATCTGCGTCAGCCAGGCGCACGCGCCGTTCACTTTCCGCTATACCGATCCGGAGGAAATGAGCGAAAAAGCGATCCCGCGTACCCTCCGCTCCATCGAAATCGCCTCCGCGCTCGGCTGCCCCATCCTGGTGGTGCATCCGCTGCACGAGCTCAGTTATCCAAGATACGGCGATATGCTTTACCGGCGCAGCCTCGACTACTACCGCACGCTGGCGGAAACGGCCCGCCGGTGCAATGTGAAAATCGCACTTGAAAACATGTGGCAGAACGACGGAAAAGGCAGGCCGGCCCGGGACATGTACGCGGATAAGGAAGAATTCCGCCGTGCCCTCGGGGAACTGAACGACCCGGTGTTCACTGCCTGCGTGGATGTGGGACATACGCTGCTCGGCCGTATGTGCACCGCGGGGGAAATGATCCGCCATCTCGGAAGAGACCTGGTCAAATGCCTGCACCTGCACGATGTGGAGGATCACCGCGATACGCATACCATTCCCTTCCTGGGCCTGCTCGACTGGGAGGATATCTGCGCCGCGCTGAAGGAGATCCGCTACGAGGGCGACCTGTGCATGGAAGTGGGTGACAATTACTACGGCCGCTTCACCGAACCGAAGATGCTCCTGGAAGCGCTGAAATTCGCAAACACCGTCGGCTGCTTCCTGCGCGACAAAATCAGGAGCTGACGGCGGAGGCGCCGGAAAGCAAGGAGGATATCCATGATGTATGAACTGCGCGGCGGAAACGCTTTTGTTCGTCTGAGCGAAGACCTGGAAACCCTGGAATACGGAAAAGGCAGCCTGGTATACCGGACGGGCGCGGCCTTTCAGTTCACCTGCACCGGAAGAATCATCACCGCCCGGAACATTTCCCGCAAAACCGTAACGGCGTCCGCATCCCGCATCGATATCGATCTGGCGGGCTTTGTGTTTGCCGCCCGTTTCCCCGGAAACAGCTACTGCCGTCCGGATCCGCGCTTTACGCCGGACCTGCGCGTCCGCCTGTCCCTGTACCTGGAAGGGGAGGATCTGGTGATATGCTCCTCCCCCATGGAAAACCTCGGAAACTTCCCCGTGCAGGTGATGCTGGCCCAGGGACTGATGCGGCGCTCCGCCCATGAAAAAGCCGCGCTGTACATCCCCGCGGATTACGGCCTGCGCTATGATTTTCCGCGCAGCGATATCATTTCCTGCGTCTTCCGGCCTTCCGCCTCCTGGTCGCTTCCGGTGCACGGCCTGTTCGGGCCGGAGGGCGGCATCGGGATGTGGTGCGAGGATCCGGACCGGGAATACCTGCTTTCCTGCAACACGGACCGGGAAGGCACGGTCAGCGTCCGCTGCAGCGAAATCTACGATCCGATGGCAAACGAGCCGCGCGAGGTGCGCTTCATGCTGTTTGAAGCGGGCTCCGATTTCCGTGCGCTGGCCCTGCGCTGCCGGGAACTGCGCATCGCCTCCGGACGTTTCCGTACGCTGAAACAGAAGGCGCAGGAGCGGCCCGTCGCGGCGCAGCTGCCCGGATGCGTATTCTGGAAGCATAACGTATATTTTCGCGCGCCCGAAGAGGGGCTTCAAAAAACCTACAGCCTCTATGTGGCGCAGGACGGCTGGAACGAAAACGAAGGGCTTCCCGGCAACTGGACCGCGGACGAGGTATTCGAAACCGCCAAAGCGCGCGGCTTTGACCGTGTGGCCGTCTGCAATACCGGCTGGAACCGGGACGGCTTTGACGCCGGCTATCCCACCCGCCTGCCCGTGAACCCGGAGCGCGGCACGCAGGAGGATTTCCGCAGCGCGGCACAGCGCGCGCAGACGCTGTCCCCGGGATATTTCCTGAATGTGCACGATAATTACGAGGACGCGTATGCTTCAAGCGAAGAATTCGACCCGGACGAAATGACGCAGGAGGAGCCCGGCACACCGAAACGGGGCGGGATCTGGCGGGGCGGACAATCCTTCAAAATGTGTTCCGCCTGCGGACTCAAATACGCGCAGCGCGATCTTCCGCGCCTCGCGGCCATCTCCGGCCCCGGATGCATTTATATCGACGTTTTCGCGAATGTCGCTCTTTGCTGCTGCCGTTCGAAGCAGCATCCGCTGACGCGCAGGCAGGACTGGCAAAAAAAGCGCGAGATCTGTTCCGTCGCGCTCAAGGAAATCGGCGCGCTCGCCGTCGAGGGCTGCGGCACCGACCTGTACGCGGATCTGATCGATATCGGCGCATACGGCTGCCTGCACTGCGGCGCGTTTCCCGCGCGCTCCGACGGACCCGTACCCGTGCCGGTGCCGATGTGGCAGATGGTGTATCACGACTGTGTGCTCAACTACTTCGGCGAAGGGTATTCCCCCGTGCACGGTTCCGAATACCGGCTCTATCAGGCGCTCTACACACTGCTGCCCACCGCCTTTGACGATCACGCGAAACGCATCAGCTTCGGCCTGCGCTCCGCTTTCACCGCCGCCATGACGGATTTTGAGGAGCTGAAGCCGCGCAGCGTCACGATTGAAGAGGACGGTTCCTTCCATACGCACGGCGTCGCACGCAGTGTGTACGCCGACGGCACGGAAGTGATCGCCAATTTTGACGGCGAGCCCTTCGTTTATCTTGGCAAAACCGTTCCCGCCCGGGATTTTCTGATCATCGGGAAGGATGGGGAACAGGCAACAGGCAATTCGTTCACTGGGCAATAGGCAATAGTTCAGCCTTCCCCCATGGGGCGCAGAGCCTGCCGCGGCCGGTGGCCGTAACCTCATCCACCGCGAGCGGTCCCCCTTCCCCTTAGGGGAAGGCAAGGCAGGCGGCAGCGCAGTGAGCAAGGAAGCATCGCAAGCGCACCGGCGCGCTGTGAGGCGACCATTGCGAACT
>CADBNX010000370.1 GCA_902796115.1 uncultured Eubacteriales bacterium | reverse complement strand
GCAATAGGTATCTGCAAACGAAGTGAAGCAGATGCCATTGCGAACTGCGGTCGAGGGACGGAGACCGGAGGGTACGGGTACCCGCCCGCGGTCACTGTTCACGGAGTGAACAGTGACCGGAACAACATCACGGAGCGCTGCGGCGCGGAAGGAGAAGCGTATGGAAAAGAAACTGGTTTACACGGGAAAAACGAAGAATGTCTATGCCCTGCCCAACGGAAACTATGAACTGCTCTTCAAGGACGACTGCACCGGCACGGACGGCGTGTTCGATCCGGGCGCGAACAGCATCGGCCTGAGCATCGCGGGCGTCGGCAGGATCAACCTGCGCATGAGCATTTATTTTTTTGAAAAGATCAACGCCGCGGGCATCGCGACCCACTTTGTGAGCGCGGACCTGGACAAAACCACCATGGAAGTGAAGAGCGCGAAGGTATTCGGAAAAGGACTCGAGGTCATCTGCCGCTACCGCGCGGTGGGCAGCTTTTACCGCCGCTACAGCGACTACATCGAAGAAGGCGCGAAGCTTCCGGCCTATGTGGAAATGACGTTCAAGAACGACGCGAAGGGCGACCCGCTGGTGACGGAGGACGGCCTTGTGACCCTGGGCGTGATGACCAAAAAGCAGTATGAGGATATCCGGAGCATGACGCAGAAGATCACCGCGATCGTCGCGGATGAAATGGTAAAACGCGGCCTCGAACTGTATGACATCAAGTTCGAATTCGGCTACGACGCGGACGGAAACGTGATGCTGATCGACGAGATCGCAAGCGGCAACATGCGTGTGTACAAGGACGGCAAGTATGTGGAGCCGATGGAGCTGAGCCGGCTGTTCTTCGCGTAAGGAGCGGGATATGGGAGGCTTTTTCGGTATCGCTTCGCACAAAGACTGTATCCTGGACGTGTTTTTCGGCGTGGATTACCACAGCCATCTGGGCACCCGCTGCGGCGGGATGGCGGCCTGGGACCGGGAAATCGGGCTGCAGCGGGAGATCCACAATATCTGCCACGCGCCCTTCCGCACCAAATTCGAGCATGTGCTGGAGGATATGAAGGGCGTATCCGCCATGGGCTGCATATCCGATTCGGAACCGCAGCCGCTGCTGATCCGGTCCAATCTGGGCACCTACGCCATCTGCATGACCGGGGTGATCAACAATTCCGAAACGCTGATCGATCAGTATCTTTCCTTCAGCGGCGGCCACTTCGGGGCCATGACGGGCGGGCGCATCAACCAGACGGAACTGCTCAGCGCCCTGATCAACCAGAAGAGCGATTTTGCGGACGGCATCCGCTTTGCGCAGAAATCCATCGAGGGCACGGCGTCCATCCTGATCCTGACCGAAACGGGCAGCCTGATCGCGGCGCGCGACCGCATGGGCAGGCTGCCGGTCGCGGTCGGCAAGGGGGAAGACGGGTACGCCGTTGCGTTTGAAGCGTTCTCCTTCCACAAGCTCGGGTTTGAGGACGTCAGGGAACTGGGCCCGGGGGAAATCGTGGAGCTGACGGCGGACAGTATGACGCAGCTCGCACCGCCCGGCAAACGGAAAAAGATCTGCTCCTTCCTGTGGAGTTATTACGGCTATCCGACCTCCACCTATGAAGGGGTGAACGTGGAGGAAATGCGCTACCGGAACGGCGCGATCCTCGCGGAGAACGACGCGGCCGCCGGCCGGAATGAGGAGATCGACTACGTGGGCGGGGTGCCGGATTCCGGTACGCCGCACGCGATCGGATACGCCAACCGCAGCGGAAAGCATTTCGCGCGCGCGTTCATCAAGTATACCCCGACCTGGAACCGCAGCTTCATGCCCGCCAGCCAGGCCGATCGCGACAAGATCGCCAAGATGAAGCAGATCCCCGTGAACGAACTGATCCGCGGAAAGAACCTGCTGTTTGTGGACGATTCCATCGTACGCGGCACCCAGCTGCAGGAAACCGTGGAGTTCCTCTATGAAAGCGGAGCCAAATCGGTGCATATGCGCAGTGCGTGTCCGCCGATCATGTATGCCTGCAAATACCTGAATTTTTCCCGATCCAACAGCGACCTGGAGCTGATCGCCAGGCGCGTGATCCTGGAGCTGGAAGGCGAGGAAGGGCTTGCGCATATCGACGAATACGCCGACGGCAATACGGAGCGGGGCAGGAACCTGCGCCGCGCGATCTGTGAAAAGCTGCATCTCGCGTCGCTGGAATTCCAGAGCATCGACGGCGTGATCCGGGCGATCGGGCTTGATCCGTGCGAACTGTGCACCTACTGCTGGAACGGAAAGGAATGAATGTCATGAATACCTCTTCACGGTCGGAATCCTACGCGGCAGCAGGAGTGGATATCACCGCGGGCTACCGCGCGGTGGAACTGATGAAAAAGCATATCCGGCGCACCGAAACACCCGGCGTCTGCTCCGATGTGGGCGGATTCGGAGGGCTGTTCGAGCCGGATTTTGCCGGGATGGAAAAGCCCGTGCTGGTATCCGGCACGGACGGCGTCGGCACCAAGCTGAAAATCGCTTTCCTGATGGATAAGCACGATACGGTCGGCATCGACTGCGTGGCGATGTGCGTGAACGACATCATCTGCTGCGGCGCGGCGCCGCTGTTTTTTCTGGATTACATCGCCTGCGGAAAGAATGTGCCGGAAAGGATCGAGCAGATCGTAAAAGGCGTGTGCGACGGCTGCGTGCAGGCCGGTGCGGCGCTCATCGGCGGGGAGACCGCGGAAATGCCGGGCTTTTATCCGGAGAACGAGTATGACCTGGCCGGGTACGCGACCGGGCTGGTGGACCGCGCGAAGATCATCGACAGCAAAACCATGCGCCCCGGGGACGCGGTGATCGCCCTGCCTTCCTCCGGTGTTCATTCCAACGGGTTTTCGCTGGTGCGCAAGATATTTGACGTGGAAAGGGCGGACCTGAAGGCGCCTGTCGCGGCGCTCGGCGGAAAGAGCCTCGGCGAAACGCTGCTGGAGCCGACAAGGATCTACGTGAAGAGCGTGCTGGCGCTGCTGCGGGAAGTGAACGTCCGCGGCATCAGCCATATTACGGGCGGCGGCTTTTATGAGAACATCCCCCGCTGCATTCCGGACGGGCTGTGCGCCAGGATCCTGCGCAGGAGCGTGCGCGTGCTGCCGATTTTTGACCTGATCGCGGAAAAAGGACAGATCCCCGAGCGCGACATGTTCAACACCTTCAATATGGGCGTGGGCATGAGCGTCGTCGTGCCGGCCGCCGACACGGAGAAGGCGCTCTCCGTCCTGCGCTCCGAAGGGGAGAACGCGTATGTGATGGGCGAAATCGTGCCGGATACGGAAAAAATCAAGCTGGTATGAGAGGAGAAGGCATGAACGGGAAAAAAGCGAGGGTCGCGGTGCTGGTTTCGGGA
The DNA here is from genome assembly GCA_902796115.1 of uncultured Eubacteriales bacterium. Classification (GTDB taxonomy): domain Bacteria; phylum Bacillota; class Clostridia; order Christensenellales; family Aristaeellaceae; genus RUG756. The sequence goes on along the minus strand of CADBNX010000370.1, from coordinate 26 downwards.
GGGGGCACCAATCTGCAGGCCATCCT
>CADBNX010000369.1 GCA_902796115.1 uncultured Eubacteriales bacterium | reverse complement strand
GGATAAGGATTATCATCCCGTGTTCTTCGGCGTGGACGGCATGGACGGAATCCTGAACGTGGAAGGCTTTGACACCTCTCTTGCCGAGGGCGTCATGCTGCTGACTCCGTTCGTCGCCACTTCGACCGAGGAGAACGTGGTCAACTTTGTGCAGAAGTATCAGGCCGCGTACAACGAAATCCCGATCCAGTTTGCCGCCGACGCATATGACGGCATCTATATCCTGGTGGCAGCCGCCGAGGAAGCCGGCATCACCGGCGATATGGCCGCCGAGGAAGTGTGCGACCTGATGATCGCCGCCATGCAGAAGATCACGGTGGACGGCATTACCGGTTCCATGACCTGGGACGAGTCCGGCGCCGTGACCAAGACGCCTATGGCCGCCACCATCGTGAACGGGGAATATGTGTTTGAATAATCAGGGGTTCATTCCGCTTCGTGAATGAAATGCGGGCTGGTCTGCGAAAAACGGGCCAGCCCCGCGTTTTCGTTTTTGATGGTTCCGAAGGCGGGACGGATTCCGGAAGGCGCCGGGAGAACCTGCCGGCGCAAATAACCGTGATGTGGGGGATGCGGTCCTATGATTTTTCTTGATAATCTGATTAACGGGCTCAGCCTCGGCAGTATTTACGCGATCATCGCGCTCGGGTACACCATGGTGTACGGCATTGCCAAAATGCTGAACTTCGCGCACGGCGACATCATCATGGTAGGCGCGTACGTCGCGTTCTGCGGCCTGCAGTACTGGGGCTTGCCGCCCGTTGTCGCGATCCTTGTTTCCATGGCGGTATGCACCGTGCTCGGTATTACGATCGAGGGACTGGCGTACCGGCCGCTGCGGCAGGCGGCGAGCCTGGCCGTGCTGATCACCGCGATCGGCATGAGCTATCTGCTGCAGAACGTGGCGCTGATGATCTGGGGGGCCAATCCCAAGTCCTTCCCCCGCACGTTCATCAACAGTTCCATCCTGCACATCGGCGGTCTGAACATCGCAAGCGCCACGATCTATACGATCCTGGCCAACGTGGTGATCATGATCGCGCTGACGCTTTTTACCGCCAGGACCAAAATGGGCAAGGCGATGCGCTGTGTCAGCGAGGACCGCGGCGCGGCGGAGCTGATGGGCATCAGCGTTAACCGCACCATTTCCCTGACCTTTGCCATCGGCTCCGCGCTGGCGGCGATCGCGGGCGTGCTGCTGTGCTCCTCCTATCCCATCCTGCAGCCCACGACCGGCTCCATGCCCGGCATCAAGGCGTTCACCGCGGCGGTATTCGGCGGCATCGGCTCCATCCCCGGAGCCATGCTGGGCGGCGTGCTGCTGGGCGTGATCGAGATTTTCGGCAAGGCGTATATTTCCACGGAGCTTGGCGACGCCATCGTGTTCGCGGTGCTCATCGTGGTGCTGCTGGTGAAACCGACGGGCCTGCTGGGCAAGCCGGTCAGAGAGAAGGTGTGACCGCGTGAAAATGACAAAGGCAAAGCGGAATCATCTTCTCTACGTGGCGATCACCTTCGCGCTGGTGATCGGCGCGTTCCTGATCCTGCAGTCCATGATCGCCGGAAAAACGATCACGCGTTCGCTCAAAGGCCAGCTGGTGCCGATCTGCTGCTGGATCGTGATGGCGGTTTCCCTGAACCTGGTCATCGGCGTTTCCGGCGAGCTGAGCCTGGGCCATGCAGGGTTCATGAGCATCGGCGCGTATACCGGGGCCATTGTGAGCGGAGCGCTGCTTAACGCGCTTGAGGTGCAGGATACCACGGTGCGGCTGGTGGCCGCCATCGCGGCCGGCGGTGTGATCGCTGGCCTTGTCGGGGCGCTGATCGGCATCCCCGTGCTGCGCCTGAGAGGCGATTATCTGGCGATCGTGACCCTGGCGTTCGGCGAAATCATCCGCAACCTCGTGAATGTGCTCTATATCGGTTCCGGCGACGGAAGACTGTATTTTTCCTTCCTGAACAAGAAGCTGCCCGAGGGTGTGGTCATGCTGGTGGACGGCGCGAAGGGCGCGGTAAAGATCAAGCCGGTATCCACCTTTACGGCGGGGTTCATCCTGGTGCTCATCACGCTGGTCGTGGTGCTGAACCTGATCAATTCCAGGGCCGGACGGGCGATCAAAGCCTGCCGCGACAACCGCATCGCAGCGGAATCCATGGGCGTGAACGTGACCAAATACAAAATGATGGCGTTCGTGACCGCCGCCGTGCTGGCCGGCATGGCGGGCGCGCTGTACGGGCTGAATTCCTCCACGGTGGTTCCCACCCAGTTCACCTTCAACCAGAGCATCAACGTGCTCGTATTCGTGGTGCTGGGCGGGCTTGGCAACGTGCTTGGCAGCGTGATCGCGGCGACGCTGCTGACCGTGCTTCCGGAGCTTTTGCGCGCGTTTGACGATTACCGTATGCTGGTATATGCCGTCGTGCTGATCCTGGTGATGATTTTTGCCAATAATCCCCTGATTCGTTCCTACTGGAACCGGTTTATGGCAATCCTGAAGGCACCGTTCGTCCGGAAAAAGACTTCTTCGGATCAGGGAGGTGACGCGCAGTGAGTCAGCAGACGAAACGGCACTCCGACACCAGAATGGTGCCCGTGCCCACCAACAGCATCGTGCCGGAACGCGACCTCAACTCGATCCCCGTGCTGGAAACCCGGCATCTGGGCATTGAGTTCGGCGGCCTGAAGGCGGTGGAGGATTTCAACCTGACCATCGGAAAAACGGAGATCGCCGGTCTGATCGGTCCCAACGGCGCGGGCAAAACCACGGTGTTCAACCTGATCACCAAGGTGTATGAGCCCACCACCGGCGCGACGCTGGTGAACGGACACGATCTGCACGGCCTGAGCATCGCCCAGGCGACGAAGCTGGGCATCGCCCGCACCTTTCAGAACATCCGCCTGTTCGGCAACATGACGGTGGAAGAAAACGTGCGCATCGGGCTGCACAACAGCATCAAATACGATATGTTCAGCGGCATCCTGCGGCTGCCGCGGTACTGGATCCAGGAAAACCGCCAGCATGAGCGCGCCCTGGAACTGCTGCACATTTTCGGCATGGAAAAACTGGCGGACGAGCGGGCGGGCTCGCTGCCCTACGGCGTACAGCGCAGGCTGGAGATCCTGCGCGCGCTGGCGACCAATCCGAAGCTGCTGCTGCTGGACGAGCCCGCGGCGGGCATGAATCCCCGGGAAACCGAGGAACTGATGGAAAACATCGCCCGGATCCGCGATCAGTTCGGCATCGCGATCCTGCTCATCGAGCATGATATGAACCTGGTCATGGGGATATGCGAAGGCATCTGCGTGCTGAATTTCGGGCGCATCATCGCCAAGGGGACTGCCGCGGAGATCCAGGCGAATCCTGTGGTCATCGAAGCGTATCTGGGCAAAAAGAAGGAGGGACAGGCATGAGCGAACCGAATTCCTCCGCTCCGCTTCTGCGGGTCAATGATCTGCATGTGTATTACGGCGCGATCCACGCGATCAAGGGCATTTCCCTGGAGGTGCACGAGGACGAGATCGTGACGCTGATCGGCGCCAACGGCGCGGGCAAATCCACCACCCTGAACACGATCGCGGGGCTGCTCAAGCCGCGGCAGGGCACGGTGGAGCTGAACGGCAGGGTGCTCAACGGGCTCGGCGCCGCCAGGATCGTGCCCATGGGGCTGAGCCTGTGTCCCGAAGGCCGCCGCGTGTTCCAGCAGATGACCGTGCGGGAAAACCTGGAGATGGGCGCGTTCTGCCGCAGCCCCGCCGAGATC
>CADBNX010000368.1 GCA_902796115.1 uncultured Eubacteriales bacterium | reverse complement strand
GCCTGCCCCGCCTCCGTGCAGCGCGATATAAAGCGGATAGCCGTCTTCCGGCTTTTCGCCCACCACGGCCAGGGTATAGCGCATCACCGCTTCCCCGAACCGCAGCGCCTTCTCTTCGGCTTCCCGCCGTGCCTGAGCATCCGCAAGCATCGAGGCGCGGTACGCGTCCCAGGCCTTCCGCCGCTCCGCGGACACGTCTTCCGAAGCGATCGTGTATTCACTCCCGCCGGATGCGCTCATCTTCGTTTCTCCTTCCGCCGCCGCTCCGCTCAGTGCCATGCACAGGATCAGCAGCATCAGCAGCCCCTGCTTCAGTTTCATCGTGTCTTCCTCTCTGTCGCCTGTCGTGAAAAAGAAAACCACTCCGCGGACAGTTTCCCTCAACCCCCGTCAATTCAGTCTATCCGATTCGGGCGCTCCTGTCAACCTTCGTTGTATAAAGCCGACCGTCGTGGTATACTTGTGTCACGATTCAGGGGGGCGAACAGTGACCGCGGGCGGCGCCCGCAAAGCCCCGGATGTGCAGGAAGCCGGAACGGAGGGATACCATGAGCGAATACACACTTGAAAAGGCACGCCGTCTCGAAACGGAGGAAGGCGCGCGGATCCCGGAATCGGACCGTCCGCTCTTCCACCTGTCTCCATGGATCGGCTGGATGAACGATCCGAACGGCTTCTGCTTTTACAGGGGCAGGTTTCATCTGTTCTATCAGTACCACCCGTACGGCCTGGAATGGGGTCCCATGCACTGGGGACACGCCGAAAGCACGGATCTGCTGCGCTGGACCCATCTGCCCTGCGCCCTTGCGCCGGATACGGATGCGGACGCGCGGGGCTGTTTTTCCGGCAGCGCCGTTCCGCTTCCGGACGGACGTCTGATGCTCGTCTACACCGGGGTCAGCCGGGACGAAGCTTCCGGGACGAATTTCCAGGCGCAGTGCGTCGCCTTCGGAAACGGCACCGATTTTGTCAAGCCCCCGGATAATCCCGTGATCGGACGCGCCCTGCTCCCGGACGGTTACGATCCGTATGATTTTCGTGATCCGAAAGCCTGGCTCGCGCAGGACGGCACCTTCCGCATGGCCGTCGCGAACAATCACCGGACAAAGCAGGGCACCGTGATGCTGTTCGCGGGGGAAGACACCCTTCACTGGCGTTACCTGCGCGATCTTGACGCGGGGTGCGGGGAATACGGAAGCATGTGGGAATGCCCGGATTATTTCGAACTGGAAGGAAAGCAGGTGCTCATCGTCAGCCCCCAGCATATGGAATGCCGGGACGGGTTTCATCCGGGGTCCGGCACCATGGCGCTCGTCGGCAGCCGGGACGGGCATACGGAAGCCTTCCGGCGCGAAACCGTGCAGCCCATCGATCAGGGACTTGATTTCTACGCGCCCCAGACCGTGCTCAGCCCCGACGGACGGCGCATCCTGATCGGCTGGATGCAGAGCTGGGAAACCTGCCGGCTGATGCCGCGCCTCCACGCCTGGTACGGACAGATGACCGCGCCCCGGGAACTGTTCTTCCGCTCCGGACGGCTGGCACAGCGTCCCATCCGGGAGATCGAAACCCTCCGGCGCGGCACGGTATGCCACAGCCGGATTACCGTTCAGAAGGAAACCGTGCTGCCCGGCATCTCGGGACGCACGCTCGATATGACCGTAACGCTTTGCTTTGCCCGCTCCTCCTGCAGGCGTTTTGAGATGCGCTTTGCGTCCGACGGTGAGCACTGTGTGCTTCTACGGTACGATCCGCTCTTTGAGGAGCTCACCTTTGACCGTTCGCGCACCGGTTCCGTCCGGGACATCATCCATACCCGCCGCGTCAGGGTACCCGCGCGGGACGGAACGCTGACGCTGCGCCTGCTGCTTGACAGGGAAAGCGCGGAAGTATTCGTGAACGGCGGAGAGTGCGTCCTGACCTCCCTCTTCTTCGCGCCGCCGCAGGCGGACCGCATCACCTTCTGCGCCGACGCCCCCCTTCCGGCTTCGGTGGAGTTTCATCCGCTCGGGCAGGGGGTATGAACGCTTCGCGGGCGGGCTGTCTCTGAACGGAACCCCGGTGTGCGCGCATGGATCCCGAACGGACGGCAAAAGGCGGTGTTGCAGACGAAAGTGCTGCAGTACCGCCTTTTCAAATGATGTGCAGCACGACTTGCCGGAAAGCGAGATTTGAAGGGG
>CADBNX010000367.1 GCA_902796115.1 uncultured Eubacteriales bacterium | reverse complement strand
GTCTTCCGAGTAGAGCCGTCTTCCGCCTTCGGAGAGCTCGCTGGGAATCAGGATGCCTCTGGTGTCATAATACTGAACCGTTCGGACAGTCACGCCGCAGCGCTTTGCAAGCTCTCCTGTCGTGTACTTTGACATAGCCTTCACCTCCCTTTCGCCATGGATCCTACAACATGACGCTGCGTAACAAGCAATACCTTACGCAGGGGGATTTTTAAGAAAAAACAAAATTCGGTTATCGTCAGTTAATCAACACCGGTCGGAAAGATAAAAGAAAGAATCCCGGCGCTTCATGATCGGGTGCGGCAGCGGCCGAAACCGTCAGAGAAAAGCTTATGCACACCCTTTCAGCAGAAAAACATCAATTGGAATCAATTCGATCTCCGGATGATCAGGATGCCTTGCAGGCACTCCTTCGGATGTGACGATAATCAGGCGGCTTACGTCAGGCATGCTTTCCGAAGCTTTCAGCAAATTGCCGATTTCACGGCTCGCAGATTGATCATTTACCTGCAGGCAGACCTGGATTGCGGCATGCTCCGATGGGATATAGAAATCAACGTCCAATCCCGTCGCAGAGGATTTCAGATAGCATACTTCCTCTCCATAGTGCTCTCTGAGCCAAACAGCAACAGCATTCTCCGGCAGCGTGTTTTTTTTGTCGGTCAAAAACAGATTCAGGATTCCGTTGTCCGCAAAATAATACTTGGGTTTTGTTTCACGTTCGGCGAAGGCCGAGAAGTGATTGTAGAGCTTGAAAACCAGATAGGAATCCATGATGCAGTCTACATACTCAATGATCGTATCCTTGCTGATTTTGATGCCGACAGCCTTCAGATTTCCGTACAGGTTGGCATAGGAAACATCATGCGTCACTGTCTCCGCAATCTTCTTGACAAGCAAAGCGACGGCACTGCCGTTACGAAGGTTGTTTCGTGTGACAATATCGCCGAGAAGAATCTTTTGATAGACACTGCTGAGACAGTCGCGTTTCGATGGATATCTGAGAGATTCCGGCAATCCGCCCTCTTCAAGGTAAGCGCTGCAGCCGGCCCGGATCCGACCATGTGCGACGGTTTCAATCAGTTCTGTTTCCCCATAAGGCGTTCCGACGGCTCTCAGGTACTCTTCAAACGAGTAAGGCCAGATATGCTTATCCAGATACCGGGCGCCCAGTGTCGACACGATCTCACGGGAAAGCATCTTTGCGTTGCTTCCGGCAATTTGAACGGATTCGCGGCGATCGGCCATTCTTCTGGCGAATTTTTCCCATCCCTGGATGTTTTGAATCTCATCAAAGAAGAAGTACCCTCTCTGGCCGCTCATTTCGCTCTGCACAGCCAGGATATCATTCAAATCTGCCGCCGTCATCTCCGTCAGGCGTTCATCCTCGAAATTGATATAAATGATGCGGTTCCAATCAACACCGCCTGCCACAAGCTGCTTTACCAGACTGTACAGCAGCGTGGATTTGCCGGCGCGGCGAATCCCTGTCAGAACCTGATTGATTTCAGGAGATAATGTGATTGCTCTGGGAACAATCTCCGCCCTGCGTATCACTTCGTGCTGTTCCAGGATGACTCTTTTCAATAAATCATGCCGCATAAGGTCACCTCCACGGAAACAAGTATACCATCAAAGCGGTGATTTGTCGATTATAAAAGGTCATTTTTTTCAATTTAAGCAGATTATATAAGGACATATACTCACGAATCTGTCGCATACGGATAAAAACCATACGGAAAACACTTGCTTCTTTATTCCGAAACGTCTGAATGCACATATCAATCAGCGGGTATCCTGTTACGCGAATCAGCCTGTTCCCTAAAGGCTACTCGTACCATGCCGCCTGCGCAGCGTACATTTGCGCGTATATTCCTCCGGCCTTGATCAGGCTTTCATGCGTACCGCATTCCGCGATACGGCCTTCCTTCAGCACCAGGATGCGGTCTGCGAGGCGCACGGAGCCCAGTCGGTGCGTCACGATCACTGCGGTTTTTCCGCGTGCAAGCACAGCGAAGCGTTCATAGACCCTGGTTTCCTCGATCGGATCGATCGCCGCTGTCGGTTCATCCAGGATCATCGTCTGCGCATCTTTCGCGAACCCGCGCGCGATCGCGGTTTTCTGCCACTGGCCGCCCGATAGCTCCGCGGCAGTTTCTCCCTCTTCGACAAATTCTCTTGACAGCACCGTGTCATACCCCGCCGGGAAGAGGGAAATGTCCAGCCCGGCCTTCCGGGCGGCGCGGTCCAGCGCCTCCCGCGGTGCGGAGAGTATGCCGCAGCCCAGGGACAGGTTTTCGCCCAGCGTCAGCTGATAGCGCCGGAAATGCTGGAATACCGCGGACAGGTTTTCGCGCAGTGCCGGAAGCGCTGCCTGCGCCAGATCCACGCCCCCAAAGGTGACCCTTCCCTTCGTCGGCGTATACATGCCGCACAGCAGCCGCACAAAGGTGGTCTTTCCCGAACCGTTTTCCCCCACGACCGCAAGTGTTTCGCCGTGCCGAAGTGTAAAATTGATATTCTCCAGAGCGCTCTTTGAAACCCCGGGATAGGTAAAGCTCACGTTTTCAAACACGATATCCGCCTGCTGCGGAAGACTGTCCGTCTTCCCGCCCCGCTCCGGCAGATCAAGAAAGTCCACATAATTCCCAACGGTCCCGAGCTGTTCCATCAGCTCTCCGAAATGCCGGTTGATCAGTTCCTCCATCGAGCCATAAATAAACCCGATATTCAGCACCACCGAGCCGAAGGCACCGGCGCTGATTTCCCCGTTCATGACCGCAAAGACAGCCATCCAGAGAATAGCCCCATACCCCGCAACGGTCAGCGCCCGAGCGCCGATTTCAAAAAGAGCCGATCGCCGCCTGGCCGCGTACTGCAAGGCGTTTACCTGCGTCAGCGTTTCGGAAAACAGCTTCTTGAAAAAGGAAAACGCTCCCAGAGTCCTGGTCTCCTTCAGGAATTCCCTGTCAGCAATGCACTTTTCATAGCATTCATTCCTTCGGCGTACCGGGGCCGATTTATCCTCCGCATTGGCAAACAGCTTTGCCCGCAAGAGCTGCACGCCCATCGTTGGGATAAAGACAATTGGAATCGCCAATACCAGCACCGGCTTCAGCGAAAAAAGCCAGGCTCCTGTCACCAGCATCTCCACCCCATAGAAGGTCAATGTATTTCCCACGATGTCAACAAAAAACAAAGCGTGT
>CADBNX010000366.1 GCA_902796115.1 uncultured Eubacteriales bacterium | reverse complement strand
CGGTCCATCTGTTCCAGATCTCCCCGGCAGTAAAACGCCAGTTTCATGCACAGGCACATATCAGCTTCCGAATGAGACCAGTTCACGCCGTCTTCCGGCACGCATTCTTCCCATTCACCGCGGTACAGCCGCATAAACCGCTCTCCGTTCGGTTCGCCGGAAAGCTTGCGGATCACTTCGCCGTCGGAGAGAACGGAACCGCCCTCCGGAGGGGTCACCGCCGCCGCGATCTTTTCCGGCCGCGCCATATATCGATTCAGGAACAGCTGCAGCTGTTCCGCCGTGACCGTCATGTTCCCCGCGCGGAAAACGTCCCCCGTCAGCGTCAGGAAATGCTTCGTGACGCCCGGCAGATAAATCTCCATGCCGTTTTTCCGGTTGTTGATGTAATACTCATCCCGGTCGAACACAAAACCTTCCGGCATCCGGAAGTATCCGTGAATACCGGTCCCGGACGGCGAGAACTCCGCGTAAGCTCCCAGAAGAATCTCCAGAACATCCCGCGCCGCCTCGGAAATCATTCCATCCGTAACGCAGTCGTCCAGATCGAACCCGCCGATCTGATCGGCGTCATCCTCCCGTCCGTCTACGGAAACATTAAAGCCGATTCCGGCATAACGGCCGCTCCCGTATGCTTCCAGCGCCTCTTCCAGCGTTCCGAAGGTTGCCGGCACATCCACTTTGGCCCTGTATCCCGATTTGGGATTGTAAGGTACCTTCGTGTCCCTGCCCTGCGAATCCTTCTCCCGTTTCCAGCAGCAGTAAGGCAGCGCCTTCATCGCGTCTGGCAGAACGGTGATGATCAGTTCCTTCTTCATATTCAGGGATCCTCCTCATGTTTGTCGGCTGCTTCGAATGCCGAAGCCGGCATACAGCGTCCGCATGAGCAGGTTATCCCATTGACCTTTTTTTCATGCACTTTCAAAGTGCATGCATGAAAAACACACCTCTGATCCGCTTCCGGAGCGGTTCAGAGGTGCGCGTTTACTGCTTTTTGTTCTCTTTTGACCCAAGGGGACCGATCCCCAGATCGTCCAGAAAGACGTTTACGTCCTCGATATCCTGATCCCGCAGATGAGTCAGGATAAAGCCATACGCCTGGTCAATGCGCGACCAGCACAGCGTCCGTCCGGCTGACCGGAACAATTCCGCCGCCTTTTTCACGCTCAGGCAGAATCCGACGCACAGGCTCATCAACGTGATGTTTTCCGGCTGTCCTGCGGTTCCCTTCATGATTTTCTCATAATACTGCCGTTTTTGAAGCGTATCGCCGCAGAATGCATCTACCGGTGAAATCTCTCCATCCGTTCCGTATCGGGCTTCAATGATCTCCTTCGCCGTCTCGCAGAAGGTTTTCTTGCCACTTTTTTGGTACAATTGTTCAAATTGTTCCGCGAAGTGTTTCATCTCTTTTTCTTTTTCAGGCAGAAGTCTGCGCGTCTGATCCACCTGCGCCCGCAGATAAGCATCCGAACGGGCCTGGAGTATATCTCCGCCGTGTTCGATCACCCGCCTGTGATCGATCGTGAAACGGACAAACGCCTCTTCCGGATGCAAAAGCGCATAATCCGTGATCTGATACGGTCCGCCGGAACAGCCGTACTTCGGCACATCCTCCCACACCGGCGTCACATATTCCGGCCTGTTATACACATAGCACCCGTCCGTATAAACGATCTGCTCCATATCTACCAGTCTCCGGAAATCGTCATCGGAGAAATACATATCAAAGGCATCCCGGCGCGTCACCTGAGTGATTTCCGCCGGAGTACGGAAATCGTACAATCCCAGCTGTGCCAGTCGGATCGTCGCCGCGGAATAGGATACATGAAAAAAGGAAGCGACCGAGTCAATGATGCTGTGAAGATCGTCCCCTGCCATCTCGCGGGTCTTCCGGATGAATGCCTTCCTTGGCATCAGAATCCGGGACGCCATGGCGTTGGCCTGGATTTCCAGTATGTCAGCTGAACTGTACCGTGACATCCCATTATAGGAACCGTCTTCCTGTTTCCCGATCAATCTGTGAAAATCCACATATGCCCGATGCGCAAACCAGTGATAGGCTTCATGGGCGAGCGTAAAGTTCATCGCTTCGAACCCGCGCAGCATCGCTTTGTATCCGTCGATCAACACATCGCCGCGTCTACAGGGCATAATCAGAAAGTCGTCCCCGTTGTCATTCATCACCAGCGTTTGATCGTCGCGATAAACAATCTCCCCGTAAGCGTTATCCGGCAGCTGGATGTTCGTGATCACGTTCAGGCCCATTTGCTTCTCCATGATGGACCGGATCGGCACCGGCATGGGTTCAGTCAGCGCTTCCGAGCAGTACCGCTCAAGAAACCGCTCTGCTTCCGCTTCCCGTTGTTCATCATTGAAGAGTCTGGGGATCAGATGCTGATCTGTATCGATACCGTATTCGGGCAGCTTTTCATACGCTTCGGAATCCGTCCGGATAATATCCGTCACAGAAAGCGACCATGCATCCCCGTCAAAGGTGAGCCGGACGACAATCCAATATATTTTAAATTCTTCCGCATACTCCACATTTGCCTGAAAAACATACCTGGCACTGTCCTCATCAACTTCAACGCTGATCTGGTTATGATGGATCACCGCCGAAACCGGCCGCCCGAGAACCTCCGATACCGCCGCACAGAGCCGTTCATAACCCTGTGAATATAAAAACTGATTCAGTTCGCCAAACGGATTGTTTCGCTTATCCATCGCTTATCACTCTTTTTCATGCTTCGGCTTATTTCTCTGCTCTGCAGCAATAAAATCGTCATTCTGAAGTTCGCAGCGCTGTATCAATCTTCCGTGCTGCTCCCTTTGTCGGTTTTATTGTAGGCAAAGGCACATGATTTTTCAAGTCGGTTGCTTTCTCTATTAATTTAAATCATTAAAGCAGGAAGCTCATTTAAGAAACGACCGGATTCGCAAGGAACCCGGTCATAAACATTGTTATCAATTAATCTTCTTCCTCAGTATGCTTCTTATGCTTCTTACTGATGATCAGCAGGACGATACCGCCGACCAGGATCAAGAGCATAAGGAGCGAAGCGAGCCACATAACCAGTTGGAGAAATTTCATTGAGGGTATTGGTATAATACACAGCATCTGCATCGGCATTCAAAGTAGCCGTTGTAGATATTGTGTAAGAATCTGCAACCGCATGTGCAGCACTCCATGCGGCAAGCGTTCCACTGCCTACTACATCACTTTCTCCTTGAATCTGAGTTCCTTCCGCCGCAGTACCAACTTTTACTTTGTAGGTATCAAGGGTAT
>CADBNX010000365.1 GCA_902796115.1 uncultured Eubacteriales bacterium | reverse complement strand
TGTGCCTTCTTGCCCGGCGCGGAAAACCCGAAACGCTCAAAACCCTCGCTCTGCGCTTTGAACAGCGGCTTTCCGAAGCGGAGCTTGACGCGCTGATCGGCGCATTTATCCGGAAAAAGATCCTTCCCCGCCTGCGCCGGGACGCGCTGCGCGCCGTCGAAGACTGCCGCGGGAAAGGATACCGCGTCGTGCTCGTTTCCGCCTCCACGGAGGATTATATGCCCGCCGCCGCGGAAGCGCTCCGCGCGGACGGTCTCATCTGCACCCGCATCGAAAACGGCGCGGTGCAGACGAACTGCCGCGGCGCGGAAAAAGTGCGCCGCATCCGCGCCTGGGCAGAGGAGCAGTCCGAGGCGGTCGATTTCGCCCGCTCCCGCGCTTACGGGGATACCGCGGGCGATCTGCCCATGCTGCGCCTCGTCGGGGAGGGCTTCGCGGTCAATCCGAAGCGGAAGCTGCGCCGCGCCGCGAAAAAGGAAAACATCCCGATCCTTCGCTGGCGGTAGCCTGTACCGCCCAAGGATACCGCCTCTGCCCGGCTGCCTTACGCAGGCATTTCCGCTTCCCGAAGTGCCGTTCTGTTTCCCGGTCTGTCCGGGCCGAGTGACGGGGGTACGGGTACCCACCCGCGCCTGCGAAGCCCATAGGCTGAGCAGTAACAAGCGTATACCCCACCGGCCGTAAAAACATTGCGGATATCATCGGTCTTTGCTATAATACGCACGTGGAAACTCCGATCCGCCGCGGCTTTCTGTGATCAGCCCGATCATAAAATGAGAAACAGGACCGCGGGATTCCGGGAATGATCCCCTGAAAAAACACGATGAAATCCGAAAAACGCCGGGAAAGCATCAGAAAAAACGGCTGAACCGTTCGGCGTTTCCGTAAGAAACAGGAGGCAGAATCAATGTATAGTTTCGATCCCGTCAAAAACCGCAGAAACAGGCTTGCGGCGGCAGCCCTTCTTGTCGTTCTGATCCTGCTTCCCGCATGGGCACTGGCGGATTTCTCCGCTTCCGGCACGGTCTATGATCCCTCCCTCTCCCAGGATGCCCTGAGCATTTCGGAAATGTGCTATACCCCCGTCATGCAGCAGCTCTATCTGAGCGCGCGGGGCTACCGGAGGGTCGGGCTTTACCATCAGGAGAGAAGCGGAGAAAGGGAGCACGTGGTCACCTATATGGTCTACGGCAGGACTGCCCCGGACGGCCGCAGCGAGGTCATCATCGCCATCCGCGGCACGGGCGAGGGCGAGTGGGAGCTGAACCTGGATCTGATGCCGTCCGGTGATTTTGACCTGCCGTACGCGGAAAACTTTTTCCTGGCCGCGGAGGATATCCTTTCGGCGCAGGAGTCCTACTTTGAAACCCTTTCCTCCCCCGCCTTCCTGGTCTGCGGCCACAGCCGCGGCGCCGCCGTGGCCAATGTTCTCGGCGCGGCGCTTACCGACCGCTTCGGACAGGAAAACGTATTCGTCTACACCTTCGCCACGCCCGCGACCGTGCGCGGAGACGCAAAGGATTATCCCAATATCTTCAACGTGCTCAATCCCGCGGACCTGATACCGTATCTGCCGCTTCCGCAATGGGGCTTCGGAAGGTACGGAACGGATATCCTGCTTCCCATCGGAGACGAAACGCTCCTGGAAGCGGCGCAGGCCGCCTATGAAAAACGTATCGACAAACTCAGCGACTTCGCCATGCCCGACGGCCGGACCGACGCCGCGGAAACGCTGATCGGCCTGCTTTCCGCGCTGTGTCCGGACGTGGAAACCACCTATACCCTGCGCCATGCCCTCGCGCATCCGGGAGAAGCGCAGGAGAACGAGGCGGGCATCACCGCGGGAGAATTTCTCTTCCGGCTGCTCTCCGGCGGGGATACGGCGTCCCTGGAGAGAGCGGAAAACGATTTTACCCCGATGCTTTCCTACATCCGCGCCGCGGGCGAAGAACTGGGAGGAAGCTGGATGTGGGATATGCACATGCCCGGCATCTACGGCGCGTGGATGGCGGCGATGGACCCGGAGGAACCCGAAATCCCCTGAATGGGACGGCGCCCTTTATCATATGATCAACGTATATGCCCGCCCCGGCCTGAAGCGAACCGGGGCGGGCATTTGAATCCATACGCATGAACAAGGTATTGATTCTGAAACAGGCATGGCTTTCCGAGTGACAAGGACGGTTCAAACGATCCTGTGACTGCGGAACCGATTGAAGCAGCGCAAAACATAATGGCCAAGGTCAGGCTGCTGCAGGAGACTCCTGCAGGACATGGCCCTTCCGTCCTTTCTTCTCCGCCCGCGGATACGCAGCCGTCCGCAGACCGGGCAGGGAAGCGTGCCCGCGGATCATTCCGCGTCACATATCCGCGCCCTTCGTCATACGGTAGCCGATGCCCACGTGGGTCTGAATCTCAACCTGGTTCCCGGAAGATTCCAGCTTTTTCCGCAGCGTCGCCATGAACACACGCAGGGAAGCCACATTGTTTTCCCAGGCCGTTCCCCAAACCTGACGCGTGATGTATTTGTGCGTGAGCACCTTGCCGCAGTTGCGGGCCAGCACGCAGAGCAGCTTGTATTCGATGGGCGTCAGATGCAGCTCCTCCCCGTTCATACAGGCGCATCCGGCGGCATAGTCGATTTTCAGCGGCCCGTTGACAAAAACGGCCGTTTCGGGGTTCTCCTGCTGCGCCTGATTCAGCCGCCGCAGCGTCACCCGAAGGCGGGCAAGCAGCTCGTCCACTGAAAACGGTTTGGTCAGGTAATCGTCCGCGCCGGCGTCCAAAGCCTCGATCTTGTCTCTGTCATCGCTGCGGGCGCTGATGACGATGATGGGCATATTGGACCAGGAGCGGATCTTCCGGATCACCTCCACCCCGTCCAGATCGGGCAGGCCCAGATCCAGCAGCAGGATATCCGGGTTGTGGGAGGACGCTTCCAGAATGGCACCGGCCGCGTCTGCCGCGGTCAGATGACGGTAGCCGTGAATGTCCAGTGCCACGGATATCAGGTTCCGGATGGGCGGATCGTCCTCCACGATCAGGATCAGCGGTTTATTCATCAATCCTCACCTCTTCCCTGGGAAAAGTCAGTTCGAAGACCGTTCCCCGGGGTACATTGTCCATGACGGCGATCGTGCCGCAATGGGCTTTCATAATGGACTGGCACAGCGCCAGGCCCAGGCCCAGGCCCCGCCGGCTGTCGCCGGTGGGATTGCCGCCCGTGTAAAACAGATCAAAAACATGCGCTTTCCGGTCGTCCGGAATGCCCGGGCCCTCGTCCGAGACCCGGACCCGTACGCTGTCCTTTCTTCCCGCCGTTTCGATTCCGATACAGGTTCCGCAGGGCGCGTACTTGATCGCGTTATCCAGCAGATTGATGATGACCTGTACGATCAGGCGGGCATCCGCCCTCACAAAGAGCAGATCCTCCGCTTTCACGACACGCAGTTCGAATCCGTCCAGCCGCCTGCCCATGTGCCGCACGGCCTCCGCGATCATATCGTCCATCAGTTCCGTGGACATGTTCAGGTTCAGGCTGCCGCCATCCATGCGGCTGGCCGAGAGCAGGTTCTCCACCATCCCGTTCAGCCATTGGGCGTCGGCATAAATATCGGCGTAGAGCCTGCAGCGGGTCTGCCCGTCCAGGCTGTCTCCGCCGGAGAGAAGATTGTCCGCGCTGCCCATGATGGAGGTCAGGGGCGTGCGCAGATCATGGGAAACCGCCCGCAGCAGGTTGGCCCGCAGCCGCTCGTTTTCCGCCAGTACCAGGGATTCTTCTTTCTCCCTGGCATTGCGCGCGTTTTCCAGCGCGAGGGAGCATTCGCCCACAACCGAGGCCAGCATGCTTTGCTCGGAAGCGTCCAGCGGGGAATCATACACGGCTACACCCACCACGCCGTACACCCTTTCCTGCACCCGCATGCTGTAATACAGGTAATCGCTGTGCGGGTACATATCGGTGGTGGCGCCCGCCCGTTTTCTTCTGGCAAACGCCCATTCCACCGCCTCTCTCTCCTGTTCCGTCCGGTAGGGCCTCGTATCGTCGGCGGCGGGATAAAAAACGGGATCGCCCGGGTGCTCTCCGGCGTCCGGATAAATCACCAGACTCCTTTTCAGCAGCTGGGTCAGCTGGTTTGCCAGTACCGCCAGGATCTCCTCTTTGGTTTTGCCCGGGAAAGCTGCCTGTCGGTTTCCAGCACCACGCTCACCCGGCGGGCGGATTTGGCGGATTGGCTGGCGTTCTGTTTCAGCCGGATCGCCAGTGTGCTGATCAGGAAAGCCGCGGCGAACATGACCAGGAACGTGACGGGATAGCCCGTGCCGTAGGCGTAAAAGGTGAAGCGCGGCGTGGTGAACAGCAGATCGAACAGCATCACGCTGACCACCGCCCAGATCAGGCTGTACGCCCGATGCGCCGTGCCGATGGAAACGGCCAGCAGCCCCAGCAGATACACCATGATGATGTTGGCGTCGGTAAAGCCCAGATGGGAAAACAGAAAGCCGATCAGCGTGCAGACTCCCAGCGCTCCCAGGGAAATCAGGCTGTCCCGCAGAACGCGCTGCCTTCTGCCTTCGGGCGGTTTCTTTGCCGCATACACCCGGGTGCCGTGATCGGGAATGATAAAATAATCCAGCTCCGGCGCGTAAGCGACCAGACGGTCCGTCAGCGAGCGCCTTCTGCGCAGCAGCCCGCCCCGGGTGTTCGTCTGCCCGATCACCACGCAGGAAACGCCGGACAGGCGGGCATATTCGGCGATCTGATAAGCTACGTCGTCCCCGATCACCGTATCCAGCCTTGCGCCGGATTTCTCGGCCAGGTTCATATTGCCGCGCAGCCGCTTTTTATCCTCATCGGAGAGCAGCGAATACGTGGGCGTTTCCACAAAAAGCGCGGTCAGCGTGCCCTGAAACGCGTCCGCGATCCGGGCCGCGGCGCGGATCACCCGTACGTTGGAAGCGGAAGGCGACAGGCAGACCAGGATATGGCTGTCAGGCTGATTCCGGGTTTTCCGATCCATCCGTCCCCTCCTCGTCTGCGGCCTGCTCGTCCAGGTATCTGTCCACACATCCCATCAGGCGGTATCCGTACAGGACCGTGAGCAGGAAAAGGACCGCCAGCAGCGCGTCTTCCACGGCAGATCACTTCCCCGCGGAAATCTCCGTTATATCCGGAAGCATTTCTGAACGTCCTTCCATTTGCCCAG
>CADBNX010000364.1 GCA_902796115.1 uncultured Eubacteriales bacterium | reverse complement strand
GACCGAAGCGCCGAAAAAGAACGGGCATAAGGTGGCCGTCATCGGTTCCGGCCCGGCGGGGCTCACCTGCGCGGGAGACCTGGCCCGTCTGGGGTACGAGGTGACGGTGTTCGAAGCGCTGCACCGTGCGGGCGGCGTGCTGGTTTACGGCATCCCGGAATTCCGTCTGCCCAAGGCCATCGTACGCAGGGAAATCGAAAACCTCGAGGCCCTCGGGGTGCGCGTCGAAACCAACACGGTGATCGGACGAACGCTGACCGTGGATGAGCTGATGCGCGATCAGGGTTTCGAAGCCGTATTCATCGGAACCGGGGCCGGACTGCCCAAGTTTATGAATATCCCGGGCGAAAACGCGAAGGGCGTCTGCTCCGCCAACGAATTCCTGACCCGCATCAATCTGATGAACGCCTATCGGCCGGATTCGGACACGCCGGTGCAGCACGCGAAGAAAGTGGCTGTGGTAGGCGGCGGAAACGTGGCGATGGACGCCGCACGCTGTGCCAGACGCCTGGGCGCGGAGGTTTGTGTGGTTTACCGGCGCACACGTGAGGAACTGCCCGCGCGTGCCGAGGAAGTGGAGCACGCGATGGAAGAGGGAATCGAATTCCGTTTCCTGACCAATCCGGTTTCCGTCGCGTCCGACGCGGACGGGTGGGTGTCTTCCATCCGCTGCCAGAAGATGACGCTGGGTGAGCCGGACGCTTCCGGCCGCCGCCGCCCGCTGCCGGTGGAAGGCAGCGAGTTCGATCTGCCGGCGGACTGCGTGATCATGGCGCTCGGCACCAGCCCGAACCCGCTGATCAAAAACACCACGGAAGGCCTGGACATTCAGAAATGGGGCGGCATCATCGCGGACGAGCAGACCGGCAAAACCAGCCGTGACCGGGTATGGGCCGGCGGGGACGCCGTGACGGGCGCCGCCACGGTGATCCTGGCGATGGGCGCCGGG
This sequence comes from uncultured Eubacteriales bacterium, assembly GCA_902796115.1. Taxonomy (GTDB): domain Bacteria; phylum Bacillota; class Clostridia; order Christensenellales; family Aristaeellaceae; genus RUG756. The sequence continues at coordinate 1,568 of CADBNX010000364.1, read as the reverse complement.
AAAAGCGCGGCCGCCGATATCGACCGGGCGCTGCGCGGGGAAGAAAAGAGCAAATAACAGCTGTCGGGCATGGATCAAACAATACGGATAACCATGCCCGATTTTCTTTTATATCGGCACCGGCGGTACGGAGGTAAAGCACATTTGATTCACGGGGGATGAGGGTCAGGACATGAACTGGCGGCAGACGATCCGATCCATTCAGGAGAATAAACAGGATGCCTTTTACCTGATCAGCCATGCCAGCTATATCCTGCGAACGGGCGGTATGCTGTGGGCGGTTGACCCTCGGCTGACCCTCGAAAACCATTCTGCCGCGGATGACTCCCTGTCTGCCGATCTGGCAGGATTGCAAGCGGTTCTTCTGACACACTTGCACGTGGATCATTATGATGAAAAGCTGATCAATACCCTGGCTTTCAATGATATTCTCTGGCTTTTTCCGGCTTTCATGCCTTCTGAACAGCAGGAAACATGGAAAAGCCGTCTGAAAAACTGTCTGTTTGTGAAACCGGGCGATCGGATACGCGCCTGCGGATTGGATATTCGGGTATCGGATTCGATTCATTACGACATTTTCGAAGGAAAAAAGGTGGGTGTTCCCGAAATCGGATACCGGGTCACCGTTTGCTCCCGCACGCTTGCTTTCCCCGGTGATATCCGCAGCTACGGCACTTTCCCGGAGGAACAGAAAAACGCCGATGAACTGTTTGCGCATGTCTGGCTGGGACGTCAGGCGGCTTTGCATCCAAGACAGGAAATGATCGAAGCGTTTTCACGTTACTTCGCTGACTCGAAAGCGCGTCGGATATGGCTGACGCATCTGAATGATATGCATCGGCCTCCTGCCGATCGCTGGACCGTCACGCATGCGGAATGTGTGCGCGAAAAAATGCTGCAGATCGTACCCGGTCTTTCCGTTGAAATTCCAGAGCCGGGAGAAGAAATGCGCTTTTCATGGGAATGACAGGGACGCGGATGACACGGAGAATCATATTCAGCGGTCAATACCGGAACCGGTTCCGTTCTCATCGGACCCTGGGCAGGATGAAGCGCCGCTCAGCAGCGTCTCAAGCTCACCCGGCAGCGGGCAGCTGATTTGCAGGCGTTCCCCGGTGACGGGATGGCGCAGTTCCACGCTGTGCGAATGCAGCGCGAAGCGTCCGGGCAGCGTGTCCAGCTCCGTGCCGTACAGGTAATCCCCGGCGACGGGGCAGGAGATCGCGGCCAGGTGGACGCGGATCTGATGCGTGCGGCCGGTTTCAAGCCGCAGGCGGAGCAGGGCGCGGTTTCCGCACACCCGAAGGACCCGGTAATGTGTGACGGCCGGTTTTCCGTCTTCCGCAACGACGCGGCGGACGGAAGAAGCGGATTCCCTGCGGATGGGGAAGGAGACACGGCCCTCTTCCTCCGCGGGGATCCCCTCCGTGACGGCCAGATAGGTGCGTACGAACGCGTTTGTGTGGAGCTGCTTTTGCAGCCTGCTCTGCGCGAGCGCGTTTTTCGCGATCACCATGACCCCGCTGGTGCCCTTATCCAGCCGGTTGACGGGCCGGTATACGAAATTT
>CADBNX010000363.1 GCA_902796115.1 uncultured Eubacteriales bacterium | reverse complement strand
TTTTGCCTCGCTGAAGGGATACGGGGATCTGGTGCGCTCGAGGGAAGCGGTGCTGATCCCGAAGCCGGAGCTGTCCGAAGAAAAACGTGCCGCGCTGGACCATACGCTTCTCCTGCTGCGAAGCATGCTGCAGCGCCGCGAAAAGCCGCTTCTTGACGCGGAGGTATTCGAACCCGCGAATGCAGCGGAAGCGGACGGCGCCGCCGGCACCGTACGACGGATCCGCGGGCAGGCGGAGCGTTTCTCCCTGCAGGATGAAACCGTCACCGTCAGCGGGGAAAGGATCCCCCTGCGGAACATCCTCTCGCTTCGCCTTTACGGCGCGGAAGCATTGTGATAGAATAAACCCCGAAAGGAGGGAGCGCCTTGCTGCTGCAGCTGCTCACCCATCCGCAATTGCTGTCGGACAGCCGGTTCCTGCTGTCCCTTCTTGTGGAGATCTGTTATTTTATTCCGGCCATGATCGTCGCGCTGACGCTGCACGAGTGCGCGCACGCGTACGTCGCTTTCCGCTGCGGCGACCCGACCGCGAAAATGCTGGGCCGCATGTCCCTGAACCCGGGGGCGCACCTGGATCTGCGCGGATCGCTCTGCCTGCTCCTGTTCGGGTTCGGCTGGGCAAAGCCCGTTCCGGTGAATCCGCGCAACTACAAAAGCTTCAAACGGGACGAGTTTTTCGTTTCCTTCGCCGGCATCGCGGCGAACCTGATCCAGTTTCTGCTCGCGACGGCGCTGGGCATCGTCTGCGTGCGCCTGATGATTCCCAAAGAGACGCTGAACCAGATCACGAATGAATTCGGCAGCCGTTTTTTCTTCGGTTTCGATGAGCTGGGCTACCGGGTTTTCAATACGGACCGGCCGGGCGATTATCTGCTGTTTGCGCTTGAATACCCGTGGCTGCAGTACGTGTACCGCTTTCTGTGCGTGTACGCGGAACTGAACATGACGCTGGCGCTCTTCAATCTGCTCCCGATCCCGCCGCTGGACGGATACCATATCCTGAACGACATCATCGGCGGCCGTCTCCGGATCCCGCAAAAATTCATGCAGGCGCTTTTGCCCATCCTGATCGCGCTGAACTTCGCGACCGGCTGGATCGGCACCTACATCCACACCTGCTCCGTCTGGGTGCAGAGCTGCGCGCTTCGCCTGCTGCTGCCCCTGTTCGGGCTTTGACGGAGGGAAAGGGATGGCACTGACACTGCATCTGAACCGGTTTGACGGCCCGCTCGACCTGCTGCTGTTCCTGATCGGGAAAGCCAAGATCGATATCAAGGACATTTTTGTTTCCCAGGTGACCGACCAGTACATCGAAAGCGTTCGCGAAGCGGAAAGCCTGGACATGGAAGACGCGAGCGCTTTCATCGCGATGGCGGCCACCCTGATCGAAATCAAAAGCCGCGCCCTGCTGCCGCGTCCGGAGCCGGATGACTCCGAGGAAGAGGATCCGGAAGCCGCGCTGATCCGCCAGCTGGAGGAGTATCAGCGCTTCAAGCAGGCATCCGAGGATATGCGCCTGCTGGAAGAAGCGGCGAACCGGATGTTCAGAAAGCTGCCGGAGGAGTTTCCGCTTCCCCCGCCCACGCTGGAGCTGCGCGGGCTCACCCTGGACGGACTGGTGGACGCTTTCGCGCAGGTGCTGGCGCGTCTCCGTCAGAAGGGCGAGGAGGAGCCGGAGGCACTGACGCGCCGGATCGTGCGCGACGAATACGACGTGCCGGGCTGCATGCGCCATATCCAGCGAAAACTGCAGCGCGGGCCGGTGCGTTTCCTGGAACTTTTTTCCCCGCACCCCACCCGGGATGAAGTGGTCACGCTTTTCCTGGCGCTGCTGGAGCTGATCCGCCTGGGCAAGGCGGACGTGACACAGAGCGGCATTTACGAGGAAATCATCCTGACGCGCGCGGACAGGCAGCCCATGCAGGAGGACACACCCAGGCAGGAAGCAGACCCGGAGGAAGAAGCATGACGACGGAATATCTCGCACACGCGATCGAAGCGATCTTATTTGTAACAGGCGACAGCGTCGCAGTCGGGGATCTTACCCGCGCGCTGGACGCGCCGGAACTGGACGTACGCCAGGCGATCGACTGTCTGGCGGACGAATGCGCCGAAAAACGGCGCGGAATCTGTGTGAAGCGCTTTGCGGACCGGATCCAGCTGACCACGCAGGCGGAATACGCGCCGTTCATCGAACGGATGCTGCAGCCGGTGCAGAAGCAGTCCCTGTCCAAATCCGCCCTGGAAACGCTCTCGATCGTCGCGTACCGCCAGCCGGTCACAAAGCTGGAGGTGGAGGCCATCCGCGGCGTGAAATGCGATTATTCCATTCAGTCGCTCACCGC
>CADBNX010000362.1 GCA_902796115.1 uncultured Eubacteriales bacterium | reverse complement strand
GCAGGACGTTCAGCGGATCGTGCACCGCCGTATTATAAAAATACCGCCCGTCCATCACCAGCGACCAGGAGCAATCCCCGGATTGCAACAGGTGGGCGTAGGTAGAGAAGGTGTATTGGATCAGCGATTGCCGCGCGATGCCGTCCGCATCATAGGACGTAGAGGATGTACGGTCCAGGGTAGACAGATGATCGCAAAATACCGCCGTGTCCCGCTCTCCGTTCTGAATCGCCTCCTCAATCAGCCCGTCTGTTTCCTTTGCCACGAAGAGATACAGGCATAAGCTGACCGACAGCAGGATCACCGCTAGGGTAATGAGGGTTTGCTTTAACCATAGCTTCATGGCTGCATCTCCAATCTGTACCCGATTTTATAAACCGTTGCCAGTTCTTTGTTCAAATCCAGCTTCCGACGTAGGGCCGCCACATGCACGTCCACCGTGCGGGTTTCCCCGATGAACTCATCACCCCACACCTGATGCAGCAAATCTTCCCGCGTCATCACCATGCCGGGATGCCGTAGAAAGGTGAGCAGCAATTCGTATTCCATGTTTTTGAGAGGGATTGCTTCGCCGCTCTTCATAACGGAACGGCTTTCCATGTCCACGGAAATATCCAGATAGGTAAGCTGCTTCGGCTGTTTGTCCGCCCGGGCCAGCACCTTTTCCATCCGCACCAGAAGTTCCAGGATGTCAAAGGGCTTTACCAGATAGTCCTCGGCACCCAGCCTCAGCCCCTGTACCCGGCTTTGCACGTCCGCTTTCGCAGACACATAAATCACCGGGATTCCTTTTTCCTTCATATAGGGCAGCAGTTCAAAGCCATCCAATTCGGGCAGCATAATATCGCACAGCGCCAGATCGAATCGCTGCGCCTGTATTGCCTCCACTGCCTGCCGACCGTCCATGACGCAGAACGTCCGGTAGCCGGACAGCGTCAGGTTCGTGTCAATCAGCCTGGAAATCGCCGGGTCATCTTCCACAATCAGAATGCTTTTTTGCATCACACAATCACCCCTGTAATTATAACATGGGCAATTGATCATTTGTAGAGATTGGTTGTAAACGAGTTGTAAATCATGTTCAGTATAAGAAATAATATACAGCTGTTATGAAGTAACCGATGTCAAGAGGGATTGAGAGCCTTTTTACAGCAGCATGACAGGTCAAGTAAATTCAAATCCAACAGCGGAAATTGAAATCCGTCGTATTCCGTCAGTCAGTTCTCCTTCAGGAACCCGAACGATATTCCGCCTGTCCCGGGGAATGATGCACCGCGCATTGACAGGCTGTCTTTGGACGTTTTCGCCGTCCGGCTTTGATCCCGCGGCGAACTGTGGTATAATCATGTTCCCGGGAACCCGTGCCGGTTCCCGGCCGTCGGGAATCCCACCGTCCGGATTCCGTTCCGTCCGATGAGACGGATCCGGGAATCGGGATCGTCCGGGCGGTCTCCCGTTCTGAAATCTGGAATTGCAGGTGATCGGATATGACCGGACTCGGAACCCTGATCAACAGCGCGGCAATCCTCGCCGGAGGACTTCTCGGACACTTTGCCGGCAGGCTTTTCCGTCAGGAGCAGCAGGACGCGCTGATCAAAGCCTGCGGCGTCAGTACGATTTTCATCGCCATCGCCGGCGCGATGCAGGGAATGCTGTCGATCGACGCAGGAAAAATCCTCAGCGGAAAAGCCATGCTGGTGGTTCTCTGCCTTGCCTTGGGCACAATCCTCGGCGAAATCATCGGCATCGAGAAAGGCCTTGACCGGTTCGGGGAATGGCTGAAAGCCAAATCGGGCAACAGCGGCGACAGACAGTTTGTGAACGCTTTTGTCACCGCGTCGCTCACGGTATGCATCGGTGCCATGGCAATCATGGGCGCGATACAGGATGGGATTTCGGGCGATTATTCCACGCTCGCGGTAAAGGCGGTGCTGGACTTTATCATCATCGCGGTCATGACTCCTTCTCTCGGAAAAGGCTGCGCGTTCTCGGCGATACCCGTTTTTCTTTTTGAAGGCGCCGTCACACTGCTTGCCCGCCTGATCGCGCCGGTGATGACGGAAACCGCCGTGGCATACCTTTCCCTGATCGGGTCGGTACTGATTTTCTGCGTGGGCGTGAATCTGGTGTGGGGAAAGAAGATCCGCGTGGCCAATATGCTTCCCGCGGTCCTGTTCGCCGTGATCGCCTCTTTTCTTCCCTGGTTCTGATCATAATCCCCGACACATGCCGGCCATGCGCCGTAAACATACAAAAATACAGCCAAAGTGAATAATTTCCCGCATCGCGGTCGTCATTCCCAGTGAGGGAGGTGATCGGAGATGGAACGTGCTGAGGTACCCGGCATGGACCATGAGCAGAAACTAAGCCAATGGATCGAAGCCTATTCGGATTCGATTCTGCGCACTTGCTATCTGTATCTGTCCGATCAGGACCAGGCCAAAGACGCGCTCCAGGATACCTGGATCAAGGCCTGGAAGCATATGGATGATTTTGACCGCAGGGGCATCGTGCATGAAAAGGCCTGGCTGCTGCGCATCGCCATCAACATCTGCAGGGACTACCGGCGCACGGCCTGGTTCCGTCATATCGACCGAAAGACGGCGCTTGAGGAATTGCCCCAGAGGTTTGTGGCCGTGGAACCGGAGGATCATTCGCTGACCATGCTCGTGATGGAACTGCCGGACAGATACAAGCAAGTCATTCTTCTCTATTACTATCAGGGGCTTACCATGCAGGAAACAGCAGACGCGCTCGGTTCGTCTCAGGCAACCGTTCATCGCCGGCTGAAGAAAGCGGAAGCCATCCTGAGGGACTCGCTGACGGGAGGTGTGACCTGTGAAGGATAAAGCATTGGAAGAGCGGATTCAGCACGCGCTGAACGCGGAGCTTTCCGGGCTTCGCACGACATCCCGCCAGCGCAGCGAGTTTTTCGAAAGCGCGACGGGAGGAAAGAAAGTGAAAAGAAAAACGACATATGTCATGGTGTTTGCCATTGTATTGATGCTGATCGCGGCAACCGCGCTGGCAGTGGCGCTGCTTTCCCCGAAGGAAATCGTGGAACAGGTTGCGGTGCCCATGGCGCAGGGAAACGACAGGGAATGGCGTGTGGAAATGCAGTTTACACCGGAGGAACTGGCCGCATTCATCCGGTCCTGCAATGAAAACGGGATCGATCTGGATGAGAACGACGCCATCATGAAAGCCATCCGCAGCGGCGAGGGTTACAGCGAAGAGGAAGCCATCATGGCGGTGTGCCGTCAGGCGTTCGGCGGAAATTACTTTGAATGGACGCTCGCGGAGCGTCACTGGTTCCAGGATATGATGGTGTCCATCGGCTGGGCGTTCGAGAATCATGAACCGCTCCCCGGCCCGGATGATCTGACCGAAGAGGATGCGAGAAACCGCATGCTTTCGGCCATCCGTGCAAAGTACGGTGAGGACCTCCCGCTGGAGGACCGGGCCGTGTACGCGGCAGAGCTCTTTTACCAGCCCGAGCCCGAAGCCGGGGAAACATGGTCCCTGCACTGCGAACCTCGGGACAGGAAAGGCGGAACCGAATACCGGGCGGAAATGAACGGGGCAGGCGAGGTTGTGAGTGTCACGTCCGGCGCCCTGGCCGACCCGAATGCCGCGGAAAAGCAAACAGAGTTCCTCCCTGCCCTGACTGAGGAGGAAGCGATTCACCTTGCGGCCGAAGCGATCCGGAAAGAATATCAGGCAGATACGCCCCTGGAAGACCCGGAAAGCTACCGCTGGAATGTCATCAGGCCCGGCAGCGGCCGCACTGTCTGGCACGTCAATTTCATCAGCAAAACCGTCAACGGCGGTTTCTGCTCCACCGAGGTGAACGACATTACCCGCGCAGTGACCGTCTTAAGCGCGGATGTGTCCGATATCACAGCCGATAATATCCTGGCCCGGTATCGTGCCGCCTACGGATGGTATGACACATGGGATTCCACCCTCTGGGCTGAAGTGGCCGGAAAGGCTGCTGATTTGCCTGTCTCCACGATGGAGGGCCGCGTGACGAAAGCCACCCCCTGGATCGCCTGGCGGGAAGGCCTGCTCACGCGGGACGAGGCCGAGGAAAAGGCCTTCCGGCAGGCCGGCGTCCGTATGGGCGATGTGAACTGCGCGTGTCTCATCGACGCGGAGCCGAACCCTGTCTGGAAGTTCCGCCTGCTGCCCTGGGATGAGAGTTATCAGGATTCCATTGTGGTGGAAATCGATGCCGTCACCGGAGAAATGACGGATCTGGACATGTACAAGAGCGATTACCAGGAACTGGAGCCTTCCTTCCATATGATCACCCTGCACCGCATCTGGGCACGGCTGGAACTGGAGGAGAACGGTCCCCTCTACCCGGCCCGCATGGCCGTGCTGAAGCGCTTCGCGGACATGAGCTTTGACATGCCGGAGGTGGACAGCATTCCCATCTTCGACCTGCGCTACTGGCAGCCTGATACGGAAGGCAGCGTCATACGTTTCCGCAGTCAATGGCAGGATCTTCCCGACTACGAAGTGGAGCTGGACGAAAACGGCGTCCCCGTCAGGGTCGAAGAAAAAGAATCCAGCGGCACGCAGCCTTTGCCCGCGGAGCTGGATCGCGAATGCCTGGACGAATCTCTTTATGGCGTGAATCCGCACGCCCTGGCCGCGGCGCAGGAAACCTACGGTTTCAACGATGTTCTCTGGCCTCTTGAGGTACAGGCGGAGGTCTTCCCCGATCAGAATCGAACCGTGCCGCGCGAAGGAGAAATGTCCCTTGAAGAAGCGGCGGCATTCGCAAAGGCGCAGCTCCCGCCGGAAGCAAACCCGGCCGAAGACGTCCCTTACGGCGCGCTTCTGTACCGGCTCGACGCGGGATCGCCGGAAGAGTTCACCCGCTGGACGATCTTCTTCTTTGAAGCCCCGGATACCACAGAAGCCTGGCGCGTCACTTTCGTGGACAAACACCCGGAAGGCAGGGAGTATGTCGTGGACGTCAAAGAACCGGAAGACACCGGAAACGGATAAGGATTCCGGGAAAGCGCACCACAGAAACGGAGCGGATCAAAACGATCCGCTCCGCGTTGATGTTTAATTCGGAAACCGTCACAGGATCACGGTTTCTTCCGCGCCCTGCCCGATCATTCCTCCGTCTTTTCCGGCGCTTTGCCGTTTTTCTTGTTCGGCACGATCACAACATGGCGGTTCGGCTCTTCACCCTCGGAATGGGTGGTGACTGCTTCGTTTTCCTGCAGCGCGCTGTGCAGAATGCGGCGCTCGTAGGGGTTCATCGGCTCCATGCTCACGCGGCGGCCCGTTTTCTGCGCGCGGTGCGCCATGTGGTTCGCCAGGCGGATCAGGGCTTCTTCACGCTTCGCGCGGTAGTGCTCGGTGTCCAGCGTCACACGGGTGTATTCGCTCTGTCCGCGGTTCACCTGCAGGCTCGTCAGGTACTGCAGCGCGTCGAGCGTCTCTCCCCTGCGGCCGATCAGGATCCCCAGCGTATCACCTTCCATATCCACCTTCACATTGCCTTCTTCGTCGGTGGATACAGCCACGCTCACCTCGACTCCCATCAGCTTCGTCACTTCCTGCAGGAACTGCTGGGCTTTTCCCGCCGCGGTTTCGGGATCCGCCTGCGGCGCGGGCTCGATGGGCGCAGCGGGTTTTTCCTCCTGCGGCGCGGGCTTCTTTTCCGCCTTGGGAGCGGCTTTCTTCGGCTTCTCCGCGGGCGCGGCTTCTTTTTTCTTTTCTTCCGGAGCTTTTTCCGGATTCTTCGGAGCTTTCGGCTGCGGTTTCACGCTTGTGACGTTTTCCTGCTCCGCGGCTGCTTTTTCGGGTTTTTCGGCTTTTTCGGCTTTCCGTACGATGGGTTCCTCACGGAAAAGATCCGCAACCATCTGATGCGCGTCGCCCGCGTCGGCCTTGTCATCCTTCAGGGTCAGCTTCACCTTCGCGAGCCGGCTTCCGAAGAAACCGAAAAGGCCCTTGCTGCCTTCCTGAAGCAGTTCAACCGTCACGTCGCCGATGGAAACTCCCAGCTGTTCCAGGCCCTGGGAAATCGCTTCTTCCTGCGTTTTTGCCGAAACTTCGATGCTTTTGCTCATTTATTTGACTGACCCCTCTCCGGTCACGGCCTTATTGCCGTTTTGTAGCTTTTTGTTTTTGTGTTCCAGATGATAATTGATCCAGATGCCCATCAGACCGGACGCGATGTTGGAGGTGACCCAGTAAATCGCGAAGCCGGCGTTGGAAGTCAGGCAGAACCAGACGCTCAGGATCGGGAAAAACACCTGCATGAATTTCGCCGTGGACTGCGCGGAACCTTTTTCACCGGTGTTGGTGTTGGTCTGACCGGTCGAAGCCGGGTTCAGCTTGGTCATCAGCACCTGCGATACGCCGGCAAGCACCGGCAGGATCAGCAGTCCGTTCCATTCCTTGTACACGGTGAAGTTGAACAGCAGCACGGAAACATTGTTCCATCCCGGCACCGCCGTCAGCGCTTCCTTGTAGGATTCCGTCTCCTTCAGGGCGTTGAGCAGCATGGTGATGGTGCCTTTCGCGGCTTCGGAGGAAAAGTCGATCGTGCAGATTTGCTGCAGCTGCTGAATCTGGCCTTCCGACAGGGTCTGGAACACGCGGTTCCACACATCCGCGCCGATGATTTCCAGGTTCATCATGCTCGGCGCGACGGAAGTAAAGAGGGAATCCGAAGCCCACACGTTCTTTACCCACAGCCACCGGTCCGCCGGCATGATGATGTCCTCATTGAGCAGGAATCGGAATACCTGCGCCACCATCTGTTCGTTGGCGATGGCTCTCATCGCGGCAAACATCGCAATCAGGACGGGCCACTGAATCAGCATCGGAATGCACCCGGAAAGCGGGGAAATGCCTTCTTTTTTGTACAGCTCCGCCATTTTCTGGTTCAGTTTCTGCTTATCATTCGCGTATTTCTTCTGCAGCGCGGTCATCTGACCGGAAACCAGCTGCGTTTTCTGCATGCTTTTCCGGCTCTTGTAATCCAGCGGCAGCAGCACAAAGCGAATCAGCAGTGTGAAGATGACAATGGACCAGCCATGATTGAGCACAACGGAGTAGATCCCATTCAGAATGGATTCCAGGATTCCGCTCACTTGTTTTCGTCCCTCCTAATCACCGAATCGGGAAGCTCGGGCACCGGGTCATAGCCGCCCCGGCAAAGCGGATGGCAGCGCGCAAGCCGCCGTACCGTCAGCATGGTCCCTTTCAGGGAACCGTAGCGTTCGATCGCGGTAACGGCGTATTCGGAACAGGTTGGAATAAAACGGCAGCACGGCCGCTTATTCGGGCTGATCCGCTTCTGATAGCCCCGGATCCCTTTGATCAGTACATTCATCGCTCTTTGGCACTTCCCTGTACAGGTTCATCTTTCGCAGCACAAACAGCATGTCCCGTTTCAGCTGCGCGAACTCGGCCTCGCCGGCGCCGCATCTTGCGGTGAATACGTACAGTCCGCGCCGCAGCGAGGGGATCTGCGCCCGGAACGCCTCACGAAGGCGCCTTTTCACCCGGTTGCGCACCACCGCTCCGCCTACTTTGCGGCTGACAGCAAAGCCCGCGAGCAGTTTCGGTCCGCGCACAAAGGACAGCGTCAGCAAACGGGCGCCGCAGCGTCCGCCCTTCCGGTACACATACCGGAATTGCCCGTTCTTTCGCAGACGGTACTGTTTTTGCATGCTTCTTCCTCAGGTACAGAACAAGCCCGCCCCGGAATTCGTATGCCACCTGGCAACGGGGCGGGCTGAGCCATGCAGAATACCCATACGAAATGCCACGGAAAGCCTTGTCCTGATCAGACAGTCAATTCCTTGCGGCCGCGGCGGCGGCGTGCTGCAAGCACCCGGCGGCCGTTCTTGGTGGCCATGCGTGCGCGGAAACCGTGCACCTTGTTGCGCTGGCGTTTCTTGGGCTGATAAGTACGCTTCATGGTTACAACTCCTTCAGATACAGCCTTTGGCTTCACAAGCGGCTCAATGAGAAGCCGCACAAAGCATGTGATAGTATACCGCCGAGTCGGAATAATGTCAAGTATAATTTCTCTGTAAGACTAAGTTCCAGTTTCTACTCAGTCTTGCTGCAGGAAAACCCTGTATGAGGGGTGCAGGGGGGTAATCCCCCTGCTTGAATCCATCATCAGCGGCTTT
>CADBNX010000361.1 GCA_902796115.1 uncultured Eubacteriales bacterium | reverse complement strand
GGGTGTCCCAGATACTCCGCTGTCAGGGCAATGCATTTTCCTTCTGCCTGGTCCTTCATTCTCATTTGATATCCGGCGATATCCGGATGCCATCCCTGAGCGGTGTATTCCTTCACAAAAACCGGCCCGTCTGCTTCTTCCATCGTACGGATCACAAGCGTTTCATCTTTGTAATAAGTCATTTGCTTCTCCTTTTTGCTCCGGGCAAATCAGAGCTTCCGGTCGCTTAGATATTCAACTGCCTGATCAAACTTTTTAAAAGTGCCGAAGTGCTGTTTGCCGTCATACTGATGAGCGTCTGCAAAAGCCTTTCTGAGATGCGGCAGTGTGATCATCTTCATGGCCTCATCCGGCGTAAACCAGCCGACTTCCGGACTTTCATCTGATGCTGTTGTTTCTCCGCTCATATACCTGCATCTGAAAACCAGATTGACTGTCGGTGGCAGGGATATTCCTTCCAGCGGCCCATATCCATTCTTTTTTACAAGATTCTGATAGATCCCGGTCATATATTCCGGTTCGGCAATGATTCCGCTTTCTTCCAGTATTTCCCGTTTCAGACCGTCCAGGATTGCCTCACCCTGTTCAACGACGCCTCCGGGAAACTCCCAGCCCCTTCTTGCCGTCCGGATCAGCAATACCTTATCATCTTTATATACTATTCCGGCTGCCGATACAAAATGCACCTGAAGCTGTTTCGTTTCCAGCCAGTTATCCATGGTTTCCTCCATACCTTCAGATATCCATGAGCAGATTGCCTTCCCTGTCTGCGCAGAATACACAGAATCACTCCCGGCACCATCTTAAGAATCATATCAAAAAAAGCGGAGAAACGCAATCTTTTCTGTCTGTTTAATCTGTTTTCAGACTTAACGAAACGCTGTTGAGAACCGTCTGTGTGTCTTTGCGTTCAGGCTGATGCTCTGCTCTGCTGCCAAATGTATCTTGCTTTGCAAAGCCACTCTTTACTTTACTATGATAAAGTGGTAAAATGATGCCGTCCGGGACCGGAAGCGGGTTCCGGGACGGGCAAAGCGAGGGGTGATGGCATGGCCGATTTTCATACGCCTTCAACGGAAAGGCTCTTTCGGGCATTTCAGTCTCTGGAAACGGAGGAGGAGTGCCGACGTTTTCTGGAGGATATCTGTACGATCCGGGAGATTCAGGACATGGCGCAGCGGCTTGATACGGCCATCCTCCTGGAGGAGGGGCTGAATTATCACGAGATCGCGCAGAAGGTAGGCATTTCGACGGCCACGATCAGCAGGGTCAGCCGCGCGCTGCGCTACGGCAGCGGCGGATACCGGGAAATGCTGGATAAAATGAAGCAGAGCGGAGAAATCGGAACATGTGTCCGTCAGTACGGCACGGACACGGGAAGGAAAACGGAATGACCAGTCTGAACGCGCACGGCGCGCAGGAGAAATACGCGATGGCGCTCCGCAGCCTCTATCGGCAGTGGGGGTACCGGCTGTATAAAATGAGCCGGTTCGAGGAGTACGATCTTTACGCCAGAAACAAGGATTTCCTGCCGTCGGAGAACGTGCTTACCTTTACCGACACCAACGGGCGGCTGATGGCGCTCAAGCCAGACGTGACGCTTTCCATTATCCGGAACGCGGGCATGAACGGGCACGATACGGCGCGGTACTATTACCATGAGAGCGTATACCGTCTCTCGCCCCGCAGCGGCACCTTCCGCGAGATGACGCAGGTAGGGCTGGAGTGCCTGGGGGACGTGGACGCATACTGCCTGCTGGAAGTGCTGACCCTGGCGGCGGAGAGCCTGAAAACCATTTCGCCGGACTGCGTGCTGAGTATTTCGCATATCGGGTTTCTCTCCCGTGTGCTGAGCGGGGCGATCGAACACGAGGAAGCCCGGGACGAAGCGCTGCGCCTGCTTTCGCAGAAGAACCGCGCCGGCCTGAAGGCCCTGTGCGCGGGAGAGGGGATCGCCGGGGCCGCGGAGGAAAGGCTGCTTGAGCTGGTTTCGCTGAGCGACGCGCCGGAGCGCGCGTTTGCGCGCCTTGAGGAAATCGCGCGGGAGAGCGGCGCGGAAGCGGAACTGGCCGCGATGCGGGAAACGGTCATGTCGCTGGAGGAGGAACTGCGCGCCAAGGTGCGGATCGATTTTTCCGTGCACGGCAATATGAAGTACTATAACGGGCTGGTGTTCCGCGGCTATGTGGAGGGTGTGCCGGACAGCGTGCTCTCCGGCGGGCAGTATGACCCGCTGATGCGCCGGATGAACCGCGAGGGGCGCGCGGTCGGTTTCGCCGTGTACCTGAACACGCTGGAGCATTTCGGCGCGAAGGAAGAGGCCGACGCGGACGCGCTGCTGCTGTACCGGGAAGGAGACGCGGCGCGCGAGGTGCTGCGCCGTGCGCAGGAAATGCGGAAAAACGGGAAAATCGTACTGGCTGCGCGTAAGGCCCCCGTTTCTTTTGACGCAGGGGAAACCGTGCGTTTTCCGCGGGAAAAGGAGGCGGGGACGGAATGCTGAATATCGCGCTGCCCAAGGGGCGCCTGGGAGAAAAAGTATACGCGCTGTTCGCGAAGGCGGGATATCCCTGCCCGGAAATCCTTTCCGCCAGCCGGAAGCTGATATTCGAAAACCCTGAAAAAGGCGTGCGCTATTTTCAGGTGAAGCCCTCCGACGTGGGCATTTATGTGGAACGGGGCGCGGCGGATATCGGCGTGGTCGGCAGGGACGTGCTGATGGAATCGGAGCCGGCGGTGTATGAGCTGCTGGACCTGGGGCTGGGCAAATGCCGCATGGCGGTGGCTGCGCCCGAACATTTCCGCGACGACGCTTCGAAAACCCTGCGTGTGGCGACGAAGTTTCCGCGCGTGGCGCAGCGCTATTACGCTTCGCTCGGGCGGGATATCGATATCATCCAGCTGAACGGTTCCATCGAGATCGCGCCCATTCTGGGGCTGAGCGACGTGATCGTGGATATCGTGGAAACGGGGACCACCCTGCGGGAGAACCACCTGACGGCGAGGGAGGAAGTATTTCCGATCAGCGCGCGCCTGATTGCCAACCGAAGCGCGTACCAGTTCAAAAAAGACGAAATCACGCGCCTGACAGAGGCGCTGGCGGGGGAGGCGGCAGTATGATCCGCATCATGAAATACGGGGAAGAACCCAACGAGCGAATTTTCGCGCGCGCCGCGGGACCGAGCGGAGTGGAGGAAGCGGTGAGCGCCATCCTTGCCGCGGTGCGCGAGGGGGGCGACGCGGCGCTGCGGGAAATGACGCTGCGCTTTGACCGGGTGGACCCGGGAGCGCTTGAGGTAACGGAGCGGGAAAAGGCGGACGCGGTGAAGGAAGCGGGAGCGGATTTCATGCGCATCCTGCACCGCGCCGCGGAGAATATCCGGCATTTCCATGAAAAGCAGGTGCGCGCTTCTTTTCTTGTCAACGATCAGCCGGGCGTTGTGATGGGGCAGAAAGTGATCCCGCTGGACAGGGTGGGCCTGTATGTGCCGGGCGGCACGGCGGCGTATCCCTCTACCGTACTGATGGACGCGATCCCGGCCGTGATTGCCGGATGCCCCGAAGTTGTGATGGTGACCCCGCCCGGCAGGGACGGACGGGTCAGCGCGGCGATCCTCGCAGCGGCGGAGGAGGCCGGCGTGAAGCGGGTGTTCAAGGTGGGCGGCGCGCAGGCAATCGCGGCGCTCGCCTACGGCACACAGACCGTTCCGAAGGTGGATAAAATCGTGGGACCTGGCAACGCGTACGTGGTCGAGGCCAAAAAGCAGGTATTCGGCCGTGTCGCGATTGATATGATCGCGGGCCCCTCCGAAATCCTGGTGCTGGCGGACGGGAAGAGCAATCCCGAATGGGTGGCGGCGGATCTGCTGTCCCAGGCCGAGCATGACCGCGTGGCCTCCGCGGTGCTGGTGACGGATTCCGCGGAGCTGGCGGTGAAGGTGCAGGCGGAAATCGAGCGGCAGATCGTTCTGCTGCCCCGGCAGGAAATCGCGCGCGAATCGGTGGAGCACAACGGAAAAATCATCGTGGCGCAGACGCTGCGGACCGCGATCGACATCGTGAACGAAATCGCTCCGGAGCACCTGGAAATCTGCGTAGACAATCCCTTCGATTACCTGGACGCCATCCGGCATGCGGGCAGCATCTTCCTGGGCCGCTGGTGCCCGGAAGCGCTCGGGGATTATATGGCCGGGCCGAACCATACGCTGCCCACCATGGGCACCGCGCGCTTTTCAAGCCCCCTGTCCGTGGATGATTTCGTAAAAAAGACCCAGTACACCTATTTTACGGCGGACGCGCTGAAAAACCTGTCCGCGGACGTGGCCGCGTTCGCGCGCCGCGAGGGCCTGGAAGCGCACGCGAGGAGCGCGCTCGTCAGGGAGGGAGGCGGAGAATGAACCGTTTCTTCAGCCGGAAATACGCGGGCCTCGAGCCTTATGTGCCGGGTGAGCAGCCCAGGGACCGGAAATATATCAAGCTGAACACGAATGAAATGCCCTTCCCGCCGCCGGATAGCGTGGTGCGGGCCGCGCGGGAAGCGGCGGAGGGAGCAAACCTGTACTGCGATCCGGACTGCGGCGCGCTGCGCGCGCGGCTCGCGTCGCTCTGCTCCCTGCCGGAGGGGCAGATCATGGTGACCTCCGGAAGCGACCAGGCGCTCAATTACATTTTCATGGCGTTCTGCGACGCGGAGCATCCGGCGGTATTTCCGGATGTCACGTACGGGTTTTACCGGGTATTTGCCCAGGTGAACGGCATTCCTGCGAAAGTGATCCCGCTTTCAGAGAACTTTGAGGCGGATCCGGAAGC
>CADBNX010000360.1 GCA_902796115.1 uncultured Eubacteriales bacterium | reverse complement strand
CCGGACGGACGGAAGCTGCCGGACGCCTTTTTCCGCACGGCGCAGTACAACACCTGGATGGAATACACGTATTATCCCACCCAGGAAAAGGTGCTGCGCTTCGCGCGGGAGTATCTTGCGCACGGGTTCGCCCCGGGCATCCTGATCATCGACGAGGGCTGGCACGGACGCTACGGCTGCTGGCGGTTTGACGCGGCGCGTTTTCCGGATCCGAAGGCCATGGTGGATGAACTGCATGAAATGGGATTCCGGGTGCTGCTGTGGGTGGTCCCCTATGTGTGCCCGGACGGACCGGATTTCGTGCGCTCCCTGCGTCCCCTTGTGGGAACGGACCCCGAAATGGCCAAGCACCTTTACATGCGCACGAAAAGCGGCGACGTCGCGCTGATCCGCTGGTGGAACGGATTCGGCGCCGTTCTGAACATGACCAATCCCTGGGATGTGAAGTTTCTGGACGACCAGCTGCAGGTCCTGATGAAGGAATACGGAGTTGACGGCTTCAAATTCGACGGCGGCACACCTTCGGCCTATTCCGCAGACAGCGTTGTCAACGGCGAATTTGACACCGATCTGACGGCGCATGAGCTGAATCAGGCCTGGAACCGCTTCGGCGCACGGTATGAATACCACGAATACAAGGACAGTTACGGCGTCGGCGGGCACAACGGCATCCAGCGCCTGCGGGACAAAGGACACCGCTGGGAGGGGGACGGCATCAACCAGCTGATCCCCTGCGCAATCACCTGCGGGCTGATCGGCCATCCCTTTATCTGTCCGGATATGATCGGCGGGGGAGAATGGAGCTTCAATTTCCTGCCGGGCTTCCGGGTGGATGAGGAGCTGTTCGTCCGCATGGCCCAGTGTTCCGCGCTGTTCCCGATGATGCAGTTTTCCTGGGCGCCCTGGCGCGTGCTGAGCGAAGAAAACGTGCGGTACTGCGCGGAAGCGGCGGAACTGCACCGGAAGCTGTCCGGAGAGATCCTCGATCTGGTGCGCCGGGCGGAGGAGAACGGCGAGCCGATCCTGCGCGCGCTGGAATACAACGCGCCGCATGAGGGGCTTGCTTCCGTCCGCGATGAGTTCATGCTGGGCGAAGAGATCCTCGCGGCGCCGGTCGTCACGAAAGGCGCGCGGGAACGCACGGTCCTTTTCCCGCACGGACGCTGGCAGGGCGAGGACGGAGTCATTTACGACATGACGGAAAAACAGAGCGCGGTGATCCCCGCTCCGCTGTCAAAGCTGCTCTGGTTCCGCAGGATCAGGGACTGCGCGACACGATGAGGAAGGAATTATGGAAAAAACAAACGTGATGCGGCTGATCGAACAGAAAAAGATCCCGTACCGGGCGCACAGCTATACCGCCTCCGTCAGCGCGGCGGATGTCGCCCGGGAACTGGGACAGGATCCGCGGCGCGTGTTCAAGACGCTGGTCGCGACCGCGGGGAAAAACAAATACTATGTTTTCATGATTCCGGCGGAGTGTGAACTGAACCTGAAAAAAGCGGCCGCGGCGGCAGGAGAAAAATACATCGAAATGATTCCGGCAAAGGAGCTGCTTCCCCTGACCGGGTACATTCACGGCGGCTGCTCTCCGATCGGCATGAAAAAAAGCTTTCCCACCTTTATCGACGAGAGCGCGGAACAGTTTGAAACCATTCTTTTCAGCGCCGGACGGATCGGGGCGCAGGTGGAAATGCCGCTTGACAGCCTGAACAGGATGCATCCCGTGCGTACAACTTCTCTGGTTACTACTCAGCCCCGGCAGTAGGAAAACCCATAATGAGGGGTGCAGGGGATTCCCCCTGCTTGAATCCCTCATCAACGGCTTTGCAGTTGATGAGGGCAAAATCGGCATTGCCGATTTTTACCTTGACGGCATGAGCACTGAATGAGGAAAACAGTTTCGAGATTCGCATGCGAATCTCGTCCTGGCTTTCCGAATGAAGGCTCATGACGCCGGTGGGGGCGGAGCCGAGCGCGCCCAGTGGGCGATGCAGCGAGGCGGAAGCCCAGTGAGCAATAGGTATCTGCAAACGAAGTG
>CADBNX010000359.1 GCA_902796115.1 uncultured Eubacteriales bacterium | reverse complement strand
TGGAATACCAGCAGGATGATAATCAGATACCCCGTCTGGGCAAGAAGCCGGAGCATCTCATCCCACGGTGTGTGGTGCAGCACGCTGTGATAGGTGTCCATGACGATCATCACTACCAGATTTACCATCGTGGTTTCCAGAACCGTCCACCAAAAGAAGCGGGAGCCCAGCACACCCTCTTTTTCAACGAGCAGGAATGCGATCAGAAGACTCAAAAAAATGCAGAGATTATCCAGAAGCATAAAATCAATATGCTGGGACCAGCCGCGTACTCTTTGTTTGTACATGATTCCACCTGCTTTCCATTGTGATTCAGACGCTGCTGACAGTATCCATCGGGCTTTGCGGAAACGGCATACGCAAAAGCCGTCAAAACAGTATCCGAAGGCGGATACGGACGCGCGTGCCGCTTTCGGGCAAACGGCCGTTTTCATGGCGTCCGCAGCGCCTGCACGGGACCCATCGAAGGATCATCCCGACCGATTGCTTTGTTTTTCCTCCTGTCTGACCCTGGCGGCACACAGCTGCATGGCCGGCATATACAGATGCATCCTGAGCAGCAGGATAACGGCGCCTGTCTTTCGCGGCAGGCCTCTGGCGGACACAAATGACAGCATTTCCGATTCCCGGAGCCCTTCCTTTATATGCCGCACAGCGTCCCGCAGGGAAGGATCCGTCCGGGCACGCCACTTTCCCGTACGGATAATCAGCATGGCTGCGTATTCGTTAAGCTGACGGTCGATGGAAGGTGCCAGACCGCTCAGATGCGCCCGCATATACGAAACAAGATAACTGAAACTCTTCGTCAGAAGATTCTCCCGGCTCCGGGCACGGATGGAGTCTTCGTTGGTTTTATTATACATATACAACAGCTCGTTGCATATATATACGTTCCGGCAGCGGAGAAGACATTCATAGGTCATGGGCACATCGGTAAAGACGCGGATTCTCTCGTCGCGGGTATAGTACTCGGTCAGCAATTCACGCTTGAACGCCTTGTCCCAGGTGTGCGCCTGAATAACGCCCACCTGAAGTCCTTTCCGCGTATCCGTAAGCAAATACGGGAAAACTTCTCTTTCCAGACGCTCCCTGTCGTAGTGCCCTTCCGGGACGTTGTTGAGCGTTTCTTCCATATGATCCGCGTATACGTTATGAGCCGCGAAAAGCACCATATCGAGCGGCTCGGGCGACTGTGACACGGTGTCGTGGATGAATTGCAGCATGTTCCCGAGAGCCCAGTCATCACCGTCCAGAATACAGACATAGCTTCCCCTTGCCGCGCGGATTCCCTCGTTCCGTGCTGAGATCAGCCCGCCGTTGGGTTTGTGTATCACTCGCACGCGTGGATCATGAGCGGCATAATCATCGCAAATCTGCGGGCAGCCGTCCGGCGATCCGTCATCCACCAGAAGCAGTTCAAAATCGGTATAGGTCTGTCTGAGTATACTGTCCACACAGTTCCTCAGGTATTTTTCCACGTTATAAACCGGCACGATGACGCTGATCATTCTTCCATTCTCCCTTCTCCGATCGCCCCCCGGGCAGTCATCATCCGCCCGTTTCTGCATCAGAAGCTGATTTTCTGCCGCATGCCTGACGTCTGTGCATTTTGCATTCATTGCGTATCCGGGTCCTGCGCCTTCCGCCCTCCGGACAGAAGACCTCGTTTCAATTGCGAAAGGCTTGCCCTGAACACGGGATTCCGTCCATAAACAGCAAAGTAGAACAGATTCGGCACCAGAAAACTCACTGCGGCGTTCAAAACGAGGGTCAGCCAGTCATCCAACGTATACAGGCAGCATACAAACCACGATGCCGCGCAGGAAACCAGCGCTACCGCCGTCAGCCCACAGAAGAGACGTATATACCTGCCCATCTTTTCACGGGGAAACACCTCCCGGAACAGATTGCGGAACAGCCAGGGAATCTGAATGACGATGACGGAGAAAACCGAGGAAAGCAGCACTCCGTACAGACCCAGCCAACGGACAGTAGCCAGATTCAGGCCCAGATTGACCAGCGCCGCTGTCAGAGGCCGCCATCGATCCCTGCGCCAGATGCCTGCCGCGTCCTTGAACATATTGATCAGTTTGTTGGCGCCCATGGAATAGTAATAGACGACGAAGCAAAGAACAAGCCCGATGGCAAGCATATTCTCCTTGCCCATCCAGATGCTCATAAACGGCTGATACATGCACAGCAGCATGGAACTGCTCACACCCAGCAGCCAGCTGAACAGAAGGCTGATTCTTTCCAGATCCCGGAAATTCGCTTCCTTGCTCTCCATGACCATCTTGTTGCCCACCCCGGCCATGCAGGCGTTCAGAATCACAACCAGCATCATGCGCAGCGCGGTGATCATAAAATAGTAGTTCTGATAAACCGCCAGGATGGTCAGGCCCATGAAGGAGGAGATGACCAGCGTGTCCGCGGAATCGAAAACCGTAGCGGAAAGCTTTGAAGTGAACAGATCCCGCACTCTGCGGAAAATATCCAGCGTCGTTTCTTTCGGCAGCTTCCCTTCGGGCGCATACCGGGGATACATTTTGGATGCGCATACCGCCGTCAGCAGGTTTACGGCGATCTGACACAGCAGTTGGACGGACAGATAGAGATAATAGTTTCGCGTGAAAACAAGAATCAGGATTTTCAGGATGTATTCCGTCATCCGGACAGCCAGGCTGACCTTGCTGATCACGTCCCGGCGCTGATGTGCCTGAAGCAGACTGCTCCTGTATGCGAACAGCCAATATGTCACCACCGTGTTTCCCAGATTCATCAGATACAGGATGTACAGGTTCATGTCGGCGGGAAGATCTCCCTTGATGAGGTTCGGCAGAACCGGGATGAGAAGCAGTCCCACCGCCGCGACCGCCAGACCGATGATCCTGTAGAGTGTACGATACAGACGCAGCAGAGCGCAGATGACAGGGGTATCGTCTTCGGCAATCGGCTTGTACATGCTGAATACCATCGCGCTGCCCACGCCGAGCTCCGCCAGATTCAAAAAGGTCAGAAGCGATTTAAACAGGCCGTTCAGCCCCAAGTATTCGGTTCCCAGACAGTGCAGCATGACAGAACGTATGACAAAGGGAAAAAGCATATTGACCATTTCCAGCGTCCCGTCAAACACAATGTTCCTTGCCGCGTTTTTGGTGCGTTCAAGCTTCATGCCGATTGATGCGATCCTTTCCCGGATGAATTTCGGAATACCCCCGGATGAATGCCGCAGACCCTGCGTCCGGCCTTAACCGTCCAGCAGACCAGTGTACAGTTTGTCGGTCTGCGCCGTAATATCCTGCCATGTATACTTGGATGAAACCACTTTTCTTGCTTCGCTGCGATGCATCTCCGCCTTGTCGGGATGATCGCACAGATCCTGCAGCGTTTCCCGCAGGGCTTCCACGTTGCCGCGCGGGAAAGTGAAGCCGCAGCCGTCCATTACGTCCGCGCATTCGCCGATATCGGAGGTCACGCAGCAGCATCCGTAATTCATCGCCTCCAGCAGCGTAAGCGGCATGCCTTCCAGATCGCTGGGCAGCACATACACATACGCATTGCTGTACAGTTCCTGCGCGACAAGTCCCTGCTGAAAACCGGTGAAGATGACGGAAGAGGTATTCCCGGCCATGACATGCAGCTGCCGGACATAATCATCCGTGTCCGACGTGCCGCCTGCGATCACCAGCTTCTTGTCCGTCCGGAGCATGTGATAAGCTTCGATGAGGTAATGGATTCCCTTCTCCGGCACGAGTCGGCCCAGAAACAGGATGTATTCCCGGGAAGCGAGGCCAAACTGCTTTGTGATCTCACAGGCGGGCTTCATCTCCTCCGGGTCGATGCCGTTGGGAATCAGCACCGTTTCCCGTCCGTATTCTCTGCGAAAGTATTCCCGTACGCCATTGCTCAGCACAATGATGCTGTGGGCATGGCGGAC
>CADBNX010000358.1 GCA_902796115.1 uncultured Eubacteriales bacterium | reverse complement strand
TTTGCCATCCTCCCGGACGCCGGCTGTCCGGAAGGGCGGAAAACCCGGTTTGTTACCCGCTCAGCCCTTCACCGCCCCGATCATGACTCCCTTCACGAAGTATTTCTGCAGAAACGGATAAATACACATGATCGGCAGGATGGTCAGAATGATGTTCGCGTAAATGATGGAATCCGAAAGCACGCTGATCGTATCCGGGCTGTCCATATACTGGGCAAGCGTGTTATTGAACACGATTTCCCGCAGCACCAGCTGCAGGGTATACTTGCTGCGCGTGGACAGATAGAGGAGCGCGGGCGTATACGCGTTCCAGTACCCGACCACCACCCAGAGCGTGACCGTGGCAATGGAAGGCAGGGAAAGCGGAATATAGATGCGGAACAATATGACGATATCATTGGCGCCGTCCAGCATCGCGCTCTCCTCCAGCGAATCCGGAAGGGATTTGAAGAACGACCGCATCACGATCACATTATAGGCGCTGATCGCCCCGGGAAGGATCAGCGCGAACAGATTATCGTACAGACCCAGTTCCCGGATCAGCAGGAAGGAGGGGATCATACCGCCGCTGAACCACATGGTCAGCGTGATGGCATAGGTAATGAAGGTTTTCCCGGGCAGATCCCTGCGCGAGACGATGAAGGCTGCCATGGTCGTCAGCGTCATGGAAATGACGGTACCGACAAGCGCCACGAAAATGGTGTTCCCGTATGCCCGGAAAAAATAGGTGTTCTGCATGACCAGTTCATAGGAATCCAGATTGAACCCGATCGGATAAACCGTCACCCGCCCGGAAATGACCGCCAGCTTGCTGCTGGTCGAAACGGCGAACACATTGAAGAAGGGAATGACAATGCTGGCGGCAAAAAGCAGCAGAACGGCGACGATCACGCACTGGGCGACGTTTTCCCCGCGCGAGTTATACTGCGGCTTTCTCTTTTTCATCCCAAACCCTCCTTTGTGCCGTCGTTTTCCGTCGCGGAAAGCGCTTCTCCCTCAGGTATCAGAACAGCGCTTCTCCGGAAAAATGCTTGATGATCCGGTTGGACAGCAGCACCAGGATCAGGCTGATCACGGAATTGAATACCTGCACGGCGGTCGCGTAGCCGTAATCGCTTTTCTGGATGCCGCGCTCATACACATAAGTCGAGATCAGCTGCGATACGGAACGGTTTCCGGAGGTCTGCATCAGAAGCACCTTCTGGAAATCGGAATTCAGCATCTGCCCCATGCGCATGATAAACATGATGATGATGGTGGACTGAATGCAGGGCAGCGTGATGTAGCGGATTTTCTGGAACTGCGTGGCTCCGTCGATGGTCGCGGCTTCATAGTATCCGGGATCAATGCCCGAAATCGCGGCCAGATAAATAATGGAATTCCAGCCCGTTCCCTGCCAGAGACCGGAAATGATGGAAAGCGGCCGGAACCACTCCTTTTTATTCATGAAATAAATCGCCGCGCCGCCGTTTCGCATGATCAGCTGATTGACGATCCCCGTCGTGGGCGAAAGCAGCATGTTCATCATGCTGACCACGACCACCGTGGATATGAAATGCGGCATATAGGTGATCGTCTGCACCACCCGGCAGAAGCGCCGGCTGCGCAGCTCGTTGAGCAGCAGGGCAAAAATGATCGGCCCCGGAAAGGTGAAGCAGAGGGATTCCAGGTTCAGCACCAGGGTGTTGCGGATCACCTGCACAAACTGCCGTCCGTAAATGAAATCCGTATAATTCTTCAAACCGACCCAGGGGCTGCCCAGGATCCCCTTGAAAACCTTGTAATCCTGAAACGAGATTATGAGGCCCCACATCGGCATATAATGAAAAATGATGAAATACGCCGCGACCGGGATCAGCATCAGATAGCAGTACCGCCGCGCCCAGATCCTGCTGCGCAGTTTCCTTTTTCCGTGGACGGACGGGGCATTCGCGCTCTCCATCACGCTCTCCTCGCTTCCTTTGTGAACATCATTTTCCCGTTTATTTTACGGAAGCGGCACGGATCTGTCAATGGACAAATCCGACAGGCAATTGGTCATATTCGAAACTGAAACGTGGCAGGATGGAAAAATACGGCTGAATTTGGCTTATATACGGCATGCATACGGACTTCCCGGTTGCTTTTGGCTCCCGATTGGTTTATCATGAAGGCGAACCGGCCTCTGCCGCGGCGTATGCCCGGCGTCCGGGCCGGACCGAAGCCTCTCACCGCAAACATACCGCATCCGGGCCTAAAGCAAAACGCTTCCGGGAAAGGAAATCCGTCCATGAAAAAAAGCATGTCCCTTTTCGCGGCCCTCCTGATCCTCTTCTCCGTATCCGCCTTCGCCGAAGCCGCGGAGATGCCGGCGTATCAGCCCGTGCCGGATTTCACGGTGACCCTCATTTCCGGCGAAACGTTCACGCTCTCCGAAGTACTCACCCGCAAAAAAGCCGTGCTCATCAACCTGTGGGCCACCTGGTGCGGTCCCTGCGAAAGGGAGTTTCCCTATCTGCAGGAAGCGTATGAGGCGTACCGGGACAGCGTGGAAGTGATCGCCCTGTCCGTCGAGCGCGGGGACAGTACCGAGATCCTGACTGCCTACGCGCAGTCCCACGGCCTCACGTTTCCCGTCGGCAGTGATACCGGCGTCGGCCTCGCCGACCGGTTCGTCTCCCGGGGCATCCCGACCAGCGTGCTGGTGGACCGTTTCGGCAATACGGTGCTTGTCGAAGTCGGCGCGCAGACCTCGTCCTACGGCTTCATGGCCGCGTTTGAGCAGCTGACCGGCGACGATTACACCGAAAGCCGCGTCTTCAGCGGTTTTCCGCGACCCGTTCCGCCCGATCCCGCGGGACAGGAAACCCCGGCCGCCCTGGCCGCAGGTCTTGCGGAGGCGGAAAGCCCCGATCTGCGCATCACGTTCGTGCAGGATGAAAATACATGGCCGTTTCTCGCTTCCGAAGAGGACGGAAAGCCCTGCATCGCGTCCACCAACGCGAATGTGGACAACAGCAGCGCCGAGCTCCTCGTTTCCGCTTTCGCCGCGGAGGGCGACGCGTTTTCTTTCCGCGCGAAGGTATCCAGCGAGGAAGGATACGACCGTTTCCGCATTTTCCTGAACGGCGGATACGTGCGCTCCTTCAGCGGGGAAAGCGGCTGGTTCTCCTTTGCGCTGATGCTGCCGGAGGGCGAAAACGAGATCAGGCTCGTTTACCGGAAGGACATGATGGAGGCAGCCGGCGCCGACCGGGTGTGTCTTGCGGATTTCGCCCTGCTGCACGGGGAGGAAGCCGCCGCCGCGGCCGCGGCAAACCCGGCGGAATTTTATCCCTATGCGGAGAAGACCGGCTTTGAATTTGCCAACGATTCCGTCCGGGAAATCGCCTTCTTCACGCCGGACGGGGAATTGTTCGATATGAATTCCCTGCTCGGCACGGCCGACACCCGTTTCTATATCATCCCGGACGAGGATATCCGATTCACCGCGACGCTGTCCCGCGTGATGGAGTGGGACGATATGACGCTGGTCAGCAACGGCGGCACCTGGAACGCCTCGGATATCCTGGAAGGGGAGCTGCATTCCGGCCGCGGCGACGAGGATTATGACACGCTGGCCATCCTGGACAACTATCAGCAGATCGTATATGCCGCCGCGTTCGTATTCCCGGACGAGGAAACCGCGTCTTCCTTTGAAGCCATGCTGGCACAGGAGGCGGACGGCGTCCGCTTCCGCTACCTGGACGAATGAGGGAAACCATGAAAGCAAACGGATCCTCCCTGCCGAGGGAACGGAAAAAAACGCGGGAAACACCCCTGCCGCGGAGTGCTTACGCGCTGCTCTTTCTGCTCGCCGCCGCGCTGATCACCCTCGGCGCGCTCAACGGCGGCCTGCGCGACGTGCTCGTCAAAGCCGTCAGGATCTGTACGGAGTGTATCGGACTTGGATAAAGCGAAAGGCATCTCCCAAAGGCACGGCCTGTCGAAACGCCGCCTGATCCAGCTGTACGCGGCGCTGATGTACAACGCGCACCTGAAGGGCTTCATCCGGGG
>CADBNX010000357.1 GCA_902796115.1 uncultured Eubacteriales bacterium | reverse complement strand
TCAAATACGATCTGAGACCCGTTTACGGTTCGTATCGTCGCCATCATCGGCGGACAGGGTTTTCCATCGATCACGATGGCAGGCCTGCCGTTCCAGTTTTTGATTTCAGCCATATGCCCCGAACCTCCTTATCAGCGCTGTGTCGTGAAGAGACACCTGCCGTTCTTCCAGACAGCGGATATTCCTCGCGTGTCCGGATCAGTATACGATGGAAAAAGCCGTACCGTCAACATCACCGACCGTTTCAGGACAACCCCGCTCCCGCCGGGGCGGAATATTATGAAAAACCGTTCTTCCCTCTTGCATTCCGTGTGAATTTGTCTATAATAGGATGTGTGTTTGATGTGACTAACTCAGACACATCGCGCTGATGCACCGGGCAGGTTCCGCAGATTCTATGCTGAGCAATTGTTAGTTATCTCTAATATCGCAAACTGTTCAGCTTATTTCGGAAAGAAGTCAGAGAAGATCCTCAACGGGATACGTGCTGCCGCACGGCGGAAGTGATCGAAAGAGCGCTCCGGGAAGCAGGGTTTTCCGAAGACAGCCGTAATCACCACCCATCCGGACCTGGGATTCCAGTGCTGGCCACAAAGTGATAAAGGACCATTCAGGAGGCGTACCATGATCAAAACCACTGTAAAAATCGAGGGCATGATGTGCGGCATGTGTGAGGCACACATCAACGACGCCATCCGCGCTGCCTTCCCGGTGAAGAAGGTTTCTTCCTCCCGCGCGAAGGGAGAGACGGTGATCCTGTCGGAGACACCGCCGGATCCGGAAAAACTGAAGCAGACTGTGAACGCCGCAGGATATACCTTTATTGACGCTTCATCGGAAGCCGCCGGGAAGAAAAGCTTCTTTTCAGTCCTGTTCAAACGGTAAGAGAGCGTGTGTTCATGAAAACTGATTACAAGAACCGGCCGCCGCAGTTCATCAACCGCGGCGGCGCCTGCTTTTTCTTTTGATCATAACACCATACGAGCCCTTGCCCGATTCTGCCCGCCGGATGGATCAGGCGTTCTCCGTACCGTACCAGCGCCCGCCGCGGTTTGACTGTGTTTCCTGCTCGAGGAGCTGCTCATGATTATCGATCACCTTGCGGAACGCCGCGGCAAAGCGGTCGATCCACACCCGGTCATCGTGCTTGAACCAGGGCACCGAAAAGCAGTCGATCAGTTCCGACGGCCTGCAGCGGTCATCGTCCAGCCGCACGTCACGGTCGTTATACACGATGCGCGAGGGTGCGCCCTCGTGCCGCAGATCGAAGGTTTTGAAGAAGGGATGGGTGTGCAGACAGAAATTGCCGCCGTCCCAGCCGCAGTACGGCGCTTCGGCGCGCACCGCCTCGCAGAAGCGGCTCACCGGCAGCCCGTGCAGTTCTTCGGCGTGATAGATGCCGTGCGGCTGATACCAGCCGGCCATATTGGAGCCGGTCGATTCATCCACACGGATGGGACGGATGCCGGGAAGACCCTCCAGCTGATCCCAGAAGCGATTCATGGCCCGGCGGATCTCGGCGCAGCGCTCATCGTGGTACTTGAGCTGTACCCTCGCCAGCGCCGAACAGAGCTGGTTGGCTCTTCCCTTCATGCCGCCCAGCGCGATGTGATAATACGGTTTCAGGTCGTCGCACACGCGGATATATTTCTCATTGTTGCGCTCGTAGTGGCCGAACGCCATGGCGCGCTCGTAAATCACCTCGTCGTTTGTGATCAGCATGCCCAGTTCTCCCGCCGCGAAGGACTTGCCGCTCATGAGCGACATCGCCCCCACGTCGCCGATGGTGCCGAGACGGCGTCCCTTGTAGAGGCCGCCCTGCGCGTGCGACACGTCCTCGATCACGCGCAGGTTATGCCGGCGTGCGATCTCCATGATGGGGTCCATATCGCAGGGACAGGCGAAGTAGTGCACCGCCACAATGGCTTTGGTCCGGGGCGTGATGCAGCGCTCCAGGTCGTTGGGATCAAGGCAGAGCGTCTCGTTGATGTTGCAGAACACGGCCGACGCGCCGAAGTTGATGGCCTGCGATACGCTGCCCCAGTAGGTCTTCGTGGGGCAGATGATTTCGTCGCCCCTGCCCAGGCCGATCGCGAACATGGCCGCCGTCAGCGACATGGTGCCGTTGCAGTAGGCAATGGCGTGCTTCGCGCCGAGCCAGGCCGCAAACTCCGTCTGCAGCTGTTCCGTGATGTCCGTACCCGAAAACTTGTTGTGCCGGATCACGTCCATGGCCGCCTCATAATCCTCTTCCGTCATGATCGGCCAGGCGAAAAGTTCCTCCGGCGGGTCCTGTACGGCGGGCGTGCCTCCGAGAATGGCCAGTTTTTCCATGCCGGTGCCTCCTTACTTGCAAATCGTTTGTTTCTTTTCTCTTTCCGCCTCACAGGCCCAGCAGCCGGCGGGCATTGTCGCGGACGATCCTGCGGTAGTTTTCCTCGCTGATCATGCCGTCCGTGCGCATCGATGTGAGAAAAGCGTCAAATTCGAACGGATGCGTGTTGAACGCGGCGCAGATGTCGCAGCCGTAGAAGATGCGGTCGGCAAACTCCGCCATAAACGCGGCCGCGTATTCCGGGTCGCGCGCCAAGGCGTTCATACCGCTGCCCGCTGACAGATCGCAGTACAGGTTGCCGTAATCCCGCATGAGACGAACCAGGCGGCCCTCCGTCACCTTGCCCTTGGGATAGTGGTTGCGCTCCTCCTCGGTCAGATCCGCCGAGATTTCCGCCCAGAAGGGCTGCGAATGGCCGATCAGCTTCATCTTCGGGTGCTTTTTGAGCATCCGCTCCAGGCGCGGCAGGCCCAGGTCGTCGATAATGCCGTAACCGACGCCGAAACGCGGCGAAATATGGATGATGACGGGCATATCGCAGTCTTCCAGCGCTGAGAACAGGTTGTCCATCATCGGATCATCCGCGTACAGCTGCGTGGTCAGTTCACCCACACCCTTCGCGCCCAGCGCTTTATAATGGTTCAGCAGATAGGCAAGATCGGTTTTGTCGCTGTTGTCGCCCATGCGCGGATCGATGCCGCAGAACCAGACAAACCTGTCGGGATGCGCATCGGCCACCAGCTTGCAGTTCTCGCTGGTCATACTCACCCACTGCGACACGGTGTCAACCAGGGGCAGCAGCACGCCCTTTTCGATGTTCAGCCTGTCATACATCCCGATCAGCTCATCTCCCCCGAGGAACCGGCCGTGCGTGTGGAAATTAGCCGGAATGAGCT
>CADBNX010000356.1 GCA_902796115.1 uncultured Eubacteriales bacterium | reverse complement strand
TCCGGATCGCTGCTGCGGTAGAAGCCCTGATGCTCGCCGGCCATCAGCCACAGGAAATAGGTGTTGTAGCCCGGCGCGCCGACCGTGGTGTGATACCCCTTCGGGAATTCGACCAGGTCATCGGATTTGACGCGGTACGCTTCGTCGATCTCCCCGTCGGAGGTGTACAGGCACTGCACGCCGAAGCCCTGCGCCGGATCGAACAGGAAGTAGTAGATCTCCTCCAGGATGCCCTCGGAGGGCATATTGTCCACGTCATGCTTGTGCGGCGGGAAGCCGGCCCAGTTGCCGGGCGTGATGTAGGCTTCGCCGATGGTCAGTTTCTTCGCGTTGGTGGTGCCGTCCACGATGAAGCTCGTATCCCGCTCCCAGGGCTTCACGCCCAGACGCATCACGCGCACGTCCGCCTGACGGATCGCCTGCGGTTCGCTGTCCACCGCGATGGGCGTGCCGCATACCGCGATCTTCACGTTCCAGGGGCTGACGATTTCCACATGGCAGTTCCGCGGCGCGTAGAACGCTTCCGCTTTGGGGCTGGCAAACACATTCGCACGTACGCCGAGGGTGCCGTAATCCTTCCCGTCGGCGATGAACTGCGCCCTGCCGCCAAGCAATATGAACGCCACTTCGCGGTCGCCCGTGTCAAAAGGCAGCTTCTGGCCGTTCGTCAGTTCGATGATGCCGAATTCGAGATCCTTCAGGCTGCATTCCCCGATCCTGCAGATCGGTGTGTACCCGTTCTTCGGGACATAGGTCTTTTTGAAGTTCATGCTGTTTCCTCCTTTTTATATCAGACATTTATTGCTGCTGCCGTTTTTGTTCCGCTTCCAGGATCAGTCTGTCCGCAAATTCCTCCCAATCGCCCACAACGCCGATATCGGCGTACCGGAAGATCAGCGCGTTGCGGTCGCAGTTCACGGCGAGTACCTTTCCGGATGCGTTCATCCCGGTCGTGTGCTGAACGGCACCGCTCACGCCGAAGGCCAGATACCATTCCGGATGGACGATCACGCCCGTCTGGCCGATCTGGTGCTCATAACCGATCCAGCCGGCGTCGACCGCGCTTCTGGTGGCGCCGACCGCGCCGCCGAGCAGTTCCGCGAGACGGAACAGTTTCTCAAATCCCTTTTTGCTTCCGATGCCCTTGCCGCCCGTCACGATCACCCGGGCCGACTGCAGGGAAGAACCCGCGGCATTCTTCCGCTCCCCGATTTTTACAATCAGGGACGCGGCCTCCGCTTCCGCTTTTCGCACCGGAATCGGTTTATTCCCGAATTCCGGCACCGGGAAAACGCCGGGGCGCACGCTCGCCGTCTGCGGCCGGGCGGTCCTGCACAGGATCGATGCGGTCAGGTTGCCCCCGAAGGCGGGCCTTGTCTGCAGCAGAAGGCCCTCCGGCGTCATGTCCAGCCCCGTGCAGTCCGCCGTGAGGCCGGTGTCCAGCCTGGCCGCGGCCCACGCGGACAGCATCCTGCCGCGCACCGTAGCCGGGAACAGCAGCACGTCCGGCGCTTCCAGCTTTACAGCCGCCGCGATCCGGTTTCCCTGCGCGCAGTCGTCTTCGACGCTTCCGAGAACCAGGCATTCATCCGCGCCGCAGGCCCCGAAAAGGCCGCTCCTCCCGCCGTCGCCCTCATCCAGCGCGGCGATGCGCGCTTCCGGGCAGATTTCTCTCGCTTTCCGCATCAGCGCGGCACCGGTCAGGTCATCCGCTTCCGCAAGCACCAGGATTTTCACGAAAGCAGCCCCCCTTCCCGAAGCCATCGCAGCGCTTCCTCCGGGCTTGCCTTCCGGCAGGGACGCACGCCCGTGCTTTTCGCTTCCACCCGGATCACGCGGGTGGGCGATGCCGTGATCCCGCACGCTTCACGGGGCAGCTCCAGGCTTTCCCGGTCCAGCACACGGATGTCCGCTTTCGCCGCTTTCCTCAGTCCCGCCACCGTGGGCAGGCGCAGCGGATAGCTCCACTCGCACAGCGTGACCAACGTCGGAGCCGGGGCGTGATACAGGTTTTCTCCTTTCTCGTGCAGCTGGCGGATATCAAAGCCGTCCTGCCGGGCTTTTATCTCCAGCGCGTTCGTCACGCAGGGGATGCCGAGCAGTGCCGCGAGCATCGGCCCCACCTGCCCGGTTTCACCGTCCGCGGCCCTTCTGCCGCACAGGATCAGATCCGGCATGCCAAGGCGGCGGATCGCCGCGGCAAGGCATTTGGCGGTCACCAGCGTGTCCGCGCCGGCAAAGGCGGTATCCGTCATGTGCACCGCCCCGTCCGCTCCGCGGGCAAGCGCGCCGCGCAGCATCGTTTCCGCGCCTCTGGGGCCCATCGTCACGATCAGCGCCTCGCCGCCCGTTTCATCGCGCAGACGCAGGCCCGCCTCCAGCGCGCTTTCATCCGCCGGATTGATCACCTGCGCCACAAAATCGCGCTGCAGGGTGAATTCCGGGGTCATATGCACTTCCGTGGTGTCCGGCACCTGTTTTGCGCAAATGACGATTTTCATCTTTCCGTTCACAGCCGGTGGTAAATCGGCGCCAGCGCCTGCTGGATCGCCTTGTAGACAGGGAATTTCTCTTCATAGTACGCGGCGCCTTCCGGATCGGGCTCTGCCGTATCCTTTTTGCGCACGCAGCGCGCCACCGCCTCCCCGTGATCCCGGAACACGCCCGCGGCGACCCCCGCCAGCATCGCGCTGCCAAGAGACGAGTCCACGTTTTCCACCGTGGTCAGCGGAATATTCAGCATATCGCACAGGATCTGCCGCCACAGTGCGGAAGCCGCGCCGCCGCCGATCGCGACAGCCTCCGTCGGCGCGATTTCAAGCTCCTTCAGCGTGCCCAGGCAGTCTTTCATGGAATACGCCACGCCCTCCAGCACCGCGCGGTTGAAATGCGCTTTTGTGTGGTATCCGCAGGCTCCGGTGAAGGAAGCGCGCAGGCGGTCGTCCAGATAGGGCGTGATTTCGCCCTGCAGATAGGGATGGAAGAACAGCCCGCCGCAGCCGCGTTCGATCTTCGCCGCTTCGGCGCTCATTTCGCCGAAATCCCCGCCGAAGGTGTCACGGTACCAGCGGTTGGAAGCCGCGCAGGATTTGGTGGCCGTTCCCGGATACCAGAGCCCCGCCACCACATGGCGGTAGGTGACCAGCCGCGGATCCACCACCGCGTGATCGGTGATCGGGCAGATGCGGCCTGCCGTGGCCAGCTTTACCGTAGCCTGGCCGGGGCGGATCGCGCCGGAAGCGTACACTTCCATCACGGTATCCGTCGCGCCGGCGATCACCTTCGTCGCGGCCGTAAGGCCCAGATCCTTCCGTGCCTGCGCGGTCAGCGGGGAAAGCATCTGCGTGGGCGGAACGATTTCGGGCATCATGCCCGCGTCAAGTCCCGCCAAGCCGCACAGTTTCTCCGACCAGGTATTGTTTCTCGCGTCCAGCAGCAGGAAGCCCATCGCCTCGATATCGTCCGTCACGTAATCGCCGGTCAGCCTGGCGCGCACATAGTCCTTCATGGCCATGACACGCTTTGTTTTCCGCAGCACTTCCGGCTCGTTCTTTTTCAGCCACATCAGCTGCGGAAGCGTCCACAGGCTGGACGGGCTGTTGTAGCACTCGCGGATCAGTTCCGCGCCCATTTCTTCTTTCAGCCGGGCCGCTTCCGCGCTGGCGCGGGTATCGGTCCAGTAGATCGCCCTGCGCACGGGGCGGAAATCCCCGTCGGTCAGCACCGCGGTATGCGTCGCCGCGTCCAGTGCCAGCGCCGCCACGTCGGCAGGATCGACGCCGCTTTCGCGCAGGATCTTTTCCGTGTTCCGGCACAGCGCGCGGTAGCTGTCCTCCGCGTCCTGTTCCGCCCAGCCGGGCTGGGGATAGAAGGTGGGATACTCCACCGAGGAAGTCCCGTATACCCTGCCATCCTCCCCCAGCAGGGTGGCTTTGGAGGAGCTGCCTCCAAAGTCCACGCCAAGGAGATATTTCATCGCCTTCTCCCCCTGTTACAGGTTCCGGTCCAGCATCACGAACAGATCACGGTATTCACAGCCCTCGGGGATCTGCGCCTGGAAGGCTTCCGTGCTCTGCGGGCAGGCGGCCGTCAGGATGCGCGCGTCCGTACGCAGCACGTCTTTCCAGCGGTTCAGCGCCACTTTCTTCCGGATTTCCGGCATGAACTGCCCGGCCACCGCGCTGCCGCAGCACTTCGCCAGACGGCGGTTCTGCCACATTTCATGGATCTCGCATCCCATTTCCTTCAGAAGGAAGCGCGCTTCCTCATGCTCGTCCAGATCGCGCGCGAGGCGGCTGCCGTCGTGATAGGTAACGATCGCGTTCACTTTCTTCGGCTGAAGTTTTCCCTGCCGCACAAGCTCCGCCGCGAACGCGGTCGCGGTCACGATTTCGGGCATCTCGATGCCCCAGTCGCGGTACTCATGCCGCATCAGCGCCGCGTCATAGGAATCCAGCACCACGACCTTTTTCGCGCCGCTTGCGCGGATGGCTTCCGCAGCCTTTTCAGCCTGTGCCCGTACGTCCTCCACAAAGCCCATCAGATCGCCCAGCGCGCATCCGGAGGCAGGCTCCCGCTGCAGCGCCGCGAAGGATACGCCCGCTTTCTTCAGCACGGAGAAAAACGCCTCGGCGCATTCCGGAACGGAATACCGCGCCGTTTCTCCCAGCCACACCAGCACGTCGCCCTTCTCGGGAATGCCGTCAAAGCTGACCCTGCATTCCGCGGCACCGTACATATTGCCGGTTTTTTCGATGCGGTCCAGCACCTGCTGCACTTCCGGCGGCACCAGATCGTTCACCAGGGCCTGCGTCCTTCCCTCGCGGATGAACACGAGCGGATCAAAGCCCGTGGCGCAGTCGTTCGTGCAGGCGCCGCAGAGCATGCACTCATACATCGTGCGCGCGCTGGCTTCATCCATCTTCATGCCGCGCTCCATCATCGATACCTGAAGTCCCTTCGCGCGGGGGGTATTTGTCTCCTTGCCCGTCACAAGCTGCACAGGGCAAAGGTGACGGCACATCCAGCAGAAACGGCACGCGTCCGCATTCTTTTTCGCTTTTTCGCTGTACATTTTCCTATCCGCCTTTCTCCCGTTACAGTCCGAGCTTGTAGGGGTTCATGATCCCGTTCGGGTCAAGGGACTTCTTCAGTCCTTCCAGCACCTGCATCGCGGGGCCGTACTGTTCCTTCATCAGGCGGGACAGCTTCAGGCCGATGCCGTGGTGGTCGTTGATCACGCCGCCGTGCTCCATCGCGGCGCGCACGCCCGCGTTCCAGATCTGGTTGTGCAGGCGGATGGCTTCCTCAGGATCCTCCGGCGGATGATCCATGATGAAACGGTCGTAAATCATGGTGCCCCATTCGTACCAGTGGCTGCAGTGCGCGATAAAGCGCACGCCGGGGAAATTGTCCTCAATGGCGTGCTTCATGGCCCAGTAGATTTCCTCGATTTTGTCGAACCGGGCAACGGTATCCATGGTGCCGAACATCTGCGGGATATCCATGATGTGGCCCGGATAGAAGAAGGTGATGCGGTTCTGGTACCACTTCTCGCCGTACTCGCTGCCGAGATCCTGCGCGCCCCATTTGGTGCAGATGCCCGTCACGATATCCATTTCGATATCGACGACTTTCTCGAGGCCCTCGAGGGTCACGTTCATGAAGCAGCCTTTTTTCTCAAAGCCCAGGATCTTCTTGATGATCGATACGGTTTCCGCTTCGTCGAAGAAGCGCAGGATGGAGGGCTTCACCTTCTGCATCAGATCGCGCCCGGCCATCAGGCCCGAATGCATATCCGGGAAGAGGAACGCGCGGTGCTTCCGGCTTTCCGGCTGCTCGAACAGCTTGAAGGTGGCCTTGGTGATGACGCCCAGCGTTCCCTCGGAGCCGATGAAGATCTGGTTCAGGTCCGGGCCGGCGGCATGCTTCGGAACCGGCAGGGTGTTGATGATGTCCCCGTTGGGCAGCACCACTTCCATGCTGACGCACTGATCGTCGATTTTCCCGTATTTGGTGGACATGATGCCGATACCGCGGTGTCCCAGCGCGCCGCCGATGGTGCCGCAGGTCAGGCAGGAGGGGATATGCTGGCAGGAATAGCCCTTTTCATTGGCGTACCATTCCAGCTGCTGGAAGATCATGCCGGCTTCCGCCGTGATCACGCGGCTCACCTCATCGATCTCGATCAGATGGTTCATCCGCTTCATATCCAGCATGATGCCGCCCGCCATGGGCAGCGCGCCGCCCTGGCTGCCGCTTCCGCCGCCCCAGATATTGACCGGGATCTTATAATAATTTGCGATTTTGAGAACCTTCGACACTTCCTGCGAGCTGCCGGGACGCACGATCCAGTCCGGCATCGGCGGGGTCTGTCCGCGGTCCGCCCACATGCGGCCGATCCAGAAATAGTCGACCCCGTAGGTCATCCGGTCGCTCAGCGCGACCGATACGTTTTCGACGCCGACCGCGTCCTCCAGTTCGGTGCGCACCATGTCATTCATAAATGCTTTTCTTTCCATAGCTGTGTCTCAACTCCCGTCAGATTATTTCCCCGCGTTCCCGCAAAAACGCGAGCACTTCCTCATGCGTCGGCATCGCGTCCCTCGCTCCGAGGCGCGTGCACTTGATCGCCGCCGCCGCGCTCGCATACCTTGCCGCCGCGTCATGGTCATACCCTTTGAGCAGCGCGGCGTCAAACGCCCCGTGAAAGGTATCGCCCGAACCGTTCGTATCCACCGCGTCCACCCGGAACGCGGGATACCTTCTCAGCCCTTTTTCATCGATGATCACGCCGCCCTTTACGCCCTGCGTTACGGCCGCAACCCTGGGGCTGTAGCGGCGGTATATCTCCTCTGCGGCGTCTTCCGCGCAGGAAAGCCCGGTCAGCTTCAGGGCAAACTCCTCGGAAGGGATCAGGATATCCGCCAGCGGCAGCAGCGCGTCGATTCCGGGATACATCCCGCCCGCGTCATAGGAAACAAGCGTGCCTGCGTCCCGCGCCGTACGGGCGGCCAGCGCGGCAAACGCGGTCATATGCCCGTCCAGGTGCAGGATTTCCGCTTCCGCAAGCAGTCCGGCATCCAGATTGCTCTCATCCGGCTGCGGCGTGGTGCCGCGGTTCCAGATGCAGGTGCGGCTTCCCTGGGCGCGGTTCAGGATCACTACCGAATGAAAGGACACGGTATCCGGGATCAGTTTCACATGCGAAACATCCACGCCGCGCTTTCTGAAATCCTCCAGCATGAAGCGTCCGAAGGGGTCGTCCCCCATCTGGCCCAGATACGCGGTCTGAATGCCCAGCTTCTGCGCGGCGGTCAGCGCTGTGGCGCAGGGGCCTCCGCCCTGCACCTTCGTTTCGGCGCCTTCCATTTTGGTGTCTTCCGTCGGAAAACGGTCCACCAGCATCAGGGTATCATACACGCTGGAACCGATCCCGACCATCCGGATCTTACTCATTGGTTCCCTCCGCGCCGAGCAGGCGGATCTTCTCCAGGCAGAAGCGCTTCACCGCCTCCGTCGGTTCCTTCATCACAAGATCGATCGCGATCAGCTTTTCATCCACGGCGCGCAGCGCGTTCAGCATGGAGCAGCATACGTCCGTGCCGAAATTGATCTTGCGGATGCCGCTTTTGATCGCGGCCCTGATCTGATCGTCCGGCACGCCGCTTCCGCCGTGCAGCACCAGCGGAATGCCGGTGGCCTGTTTGATCTCGCGGATGCGGTCCACCGCGATCACCGGGGCCTGTTTGTAATGCCCGTGCGCGGTGCCCACCAGGACGGCCAGCGCGTCCACGTTGGTTTCCTTCACAAAACGGACCGCTTCGTCCACTTTGGTGTATTCCGTGCTTACGCCTTCCGCCGCGACGCCCACGTGGCCCAGTTCACCTTCCACATCCAGCCCCAGGTCATGGGCAAACCGCACCACGTTTTTCATGACCGCGATGTTTTCATCCAGCGGCAGCTCGCTCGCGTCCCGCATCACGCTGGTGCATCCGGCGCGTACGGCCCTCGCGACCGCCTCGTCCGTCGCGCCGTGATCCAGATGGAACGCCATTTTTACCGGAGAGCGGTGGATCGCTGCCACGATCGCGGGCGCGATGAACTCCGCTTCCTTTTCGGGGCTGGTGAACAGCCGGGAGTACATCTGCACGATCACGCAGGCGTTCGCTTCCTCCGCCGCGCGGATGACGCCGGCGCCGGTCACGGCGTCGTATACATTGAATGCGGGAATCGCGCATTCCTTCTTCTCCGCAGCGGCAAGCAGGGATTTCATATCGGTCAGCATTTCAACTTCACGCTCCCTTATTTTTCAACGGTGTCCAGCTTCAGCGCCGGCACGTATTTGCAGAACTCCCTGATTTCCTCGGTATAGTCCCCTTCGATTTCCGCCATGTGGTGGATGTAGGGTCCCTCGATCAGTTTCTTTTCCCACGCGGGCAGATCGTCGAATTTCGCCCACAGATAGGTTCCGAAGGTATACGGCCCTTCCGCAGATTCGCACATGCCCGCCAGGATGGAGTAATTCCCGTTGTCCTGATCGAAGCGCGCGATCGTGTATTTCCCGTCCTTCACCTGGAACCACTGGCGCATGTTCACGTTCTTGCACGGACAGCCTTCCTTCTTCAGGCTGTAGGCGAACGGCCCGCAGTGCCAGAGCAGCTCCACGTTTTCATCCTCGGGATGGCGTACGGTGAATTCGCCGAGGAACGGCACGCTCTTCCCCAGGGAAGCGCAGCGCAGCAGCACCATCGTGATGGCGGCGTGCATATCGCTTTCGCAGGACACCACATAGCCCATATCCGCCAGTACGCTGTACGCCGTGCAGGGCATCGCGCCTACGGCAAGCTGCATCGCCGTCCAGCATTCCGCGCTGACCGCGTCCACGCGGTATTCTTCAAACACCCACTGATACAGCAGCACGAACGCGTACACCTTTTTCAGAAGCGGCGGGGTCAGGTCGTCCATCTCATAGCGCGAGGCAAGCAGCTTCGCGCCTTCCTCCAGCTCCGCATCCCTCTCGGCCAGGATTTTGTTGTACTTGTCCGTGATCACCGCAAGGTTCACCGGCACGATCTGCAGGCCGAATTTTTCCATCAGTTCGCCTTCGTTGAAGATGACGGAGCAGAAGGGCTTGGGCCGCAGGCCGACCTGGGCGATGCGCATGCCGCGGAAATTCTTCACCATGCAGCTCACGCGCACGAAGCGGTCAAATCCCTTCGCGAAGGCTTCGCTGTCCACGGTGCTGGTTTCGATAAAGCTGAAGGGAATATGGAAGCGCTGCATCTGCCGGCTGACGCCGAAAATGCCGCACTGGCTGTCCGTAAAGCGGCTGCCGTCCGGCAGGAAGGTATCGTCCTTCATGGCCCAGATGCACACCGGCTTGCCCACCGCGCCCGCGATGCGGGCCGCGATCTCCTCGTTGCCGAAGTTCGCGTTGATGATCAGGATCGCGTCCACGTTTTCCGCCTTGAAGCGTTCGATCACCCGATCCGCGTCCCTTTCGCAGTACATCACGTCCACCGGGTTGATCCCCCTGAGGTCCACAAAGGAAACCTGTTCGGACGCGAAATGCTTCTCGATGTATTCGACGGCTTTCCTTCCGCGTTCCTCCGCGATTTCCCAGTTAAAGATCCCCGGCCGCGGGGTCACGTCACGGCGCATCGGCGCCAAACCGATCTTCATCTGAAAATTAAGCATGCACAAGCCCTTCTTTCTTCAAAGATTGCTTCTGTATTGTACCGCAATTCTCTA
>CADBNX010000355.1 GCA_902796115.1 uncultured Eubacteriales bacterium | reverse complement strand
CGCTCATTCTCAATTGTACGGGAAGCCATGATGCCGGGCACGCCGCAGCCCACGCCGATCAGCATGGGGATAAAGGACTTGCCGGACAGGCCGAACTTGCGGAAGACCCTGTCCAGCACAAAAGCGATACGGGCCATGTAGCCGCAGGCCTCCAGGAAAGCCAGCAGCAGGAAAAGCACCAGCATCTGCGGCACGAAGCCCAGCACCGCGCCGACACCGGCCACGATGCCGTCCAGGATCAGGCCCTTGAGCCACGGCGCGGCGCTGACCGCGTCCA
Organism: uncultured Eubacteriales bacterium; assembly: GCA_902796115.1. Classification (GTDB taxonomy): domain Bacteria; phylum Bacillota; class Clostridia; order Christensenellales; family Aristaeellaceae; genus RUG756. The sequence continues at coordinate 2,816 of CADBNX010000355.1, read as the reverse complement.
GTCCGCGCTCCACCAGCGCCGGGATGCCGGGTACCCAGGTTCCGTAGTCCGCCGGATCGGGCGCTCCGATACCGGATTTGTATCCGTCCTCCACGCTCAGATATTCGTCCACGGCAGCCCGCAGGTCCGCCCTGGAAGTATCCGGGTGTTCTTCCGTTTCCAGCGTTTCTTCGTCCTGCGTCATGTACGTCACACTCGCATCGTCGGGGACGGCGGCCAGCAGCGCGTTCAGGGATTCTTCCGGTTGCTCCCCGTCGATCTCAACGCCGTACTGCTCCGCGAAAGCCTCTATGATCTGATCTGTGTCGCCGTAGCGCTCCGCCGCTTCCTCATACTGCGCGGTACCGTTTCCGAACAGGTGATAGCCGTCTCCGAACAGCCCGTCATTGGCCCAGTCGGTCGCGGGTGTCCCGACGGCCACCATGGCGATCCAGTAGACCAGAAACATCACCGCGGCAAAAATCGGCAGTCCCAGAAAACGGTTGGTGACCACTTTGTCGATCTTGTCCGAGGTGCTGAGACTGCCCGCTCTGTGCTTGCGGTAGCAGGATCTGATCACCTGCGCGATATACACATAGCGCTCATTGGTGATGATGCTCTCCGCGTCGTCGTCCAGTTCCTTTTCGGCGGCCGCAATGTCGTCTTCGATGTGTTTCATGGTTTCCGGAGCGATTTTCAGCTGTTCCAGCACCTTATCGTCGCGCTCGAATACCTTGATGGCATACCAGCGCTGCTTCTCCTCCGGCAATCCGTGCACGACCGCTTCCTCGATATGAGCCAGGGCGTGCTCCACAGGGCCGGAGAAAGTATGCTGCGGTATGGTTTTTCCGCCTTTCGCCGCTTCGATGGCCGCTTCCGCCGCCTCCGTAATCCCGTTCCCCTTCAGGGCGGATATCTCCACGACCCTGCAGCCCAGATGCCGCGAAAGCTCCGCCGCGTCCAGCCTGTCTCCGTTCTTCTTTACCACATCCATCATGTTGATGGCGATCACCATCGGTATGCCCAGTTCCGCCAGCTGTGTGGTAAGATACAGATTCCGCTCCAGATTGGTGCCGTCGACGATATTCAGAATGGCGTCCGGACGCTCGCCCATCAGGTAATTGCGCGCCACCACTTCCTCAAGTGTATAGGGAGAAAGGCTGTATATGCCGGGAAGATCGGTGACGGTGACGCCGTCATGCTTCCGGAGCCTCCCTTCCTTCTTTTCCACAGTCACGCCGGGCCAGTTGCCCACAAACTGATTGGAGCCGGTCAGGGCATTGAACAGCGTCGTTTTGCCGCTGTTGGGGTTTCCCGCCAGAGCAATACGAAGTTCCATATGGATACGCCTCCTGTTTGTTACATCTAATTAGTATTATCTAACACTCAGGCAAATAAAGACTCTGTCTCGATGCTTTCCGCATCCGCCTTACGCAGTGAAAGCTCATATCCCCGTACGGTGATTTCAATGGGATCGCCGAGCGGCGCAACTTTCCGCACGAATACTTCCACACCCCTGGTGATGCCCATGTCCATGATCCTGCGCTTGACCGCTCCTTCCCCGTGGATCCTGACTACCTTTGCCCTGCCGCCCACCGGCACATCCTTCAGACTGTTCATGTTTCATCCTCCTGTCAGATCATGATTTTGCGTGCCATTTCTTCATCGATGGCCACACGGGATTCCTTCACTTTCACGATCACATTTCCGTTCAGGGAAGTGATGACGGTTGCCGTGCCGCCCGGGACAAACCCCAGGTTCTCCAGATGTTTCTTCACTTCCGGGCTTCCGCCGATTTTTCGGATCACGGATTCTTCCCCCGGATTCGCGTAACATAACGGAATCATTCAGCCCCCTCCCAACTGCGGAGACAGCGTCCCCGAATCGTTGATCGGCGTTCACTGACGCCGGCATGTTAGAAAGCTCTAACGAAGCTCATTATAGTTAGTTTTCCTTAACATGTCAAGCTTTTTTTCTTTTTTCCACGCGGCATCAAAATCATCCGGGCTTTTCCGTGGAAAAGCCCGGATGGAATCTTCCTGTTTTTCCTGTACGGCCGATCTTCAATCCCCGACGCACGCACGGAATCGGGCGATGTTCTCCTCCGGCGTCCCCGTCTTTCCGAAGATGCTGGACGTGCCGCACACGAAGATATCCGCGCCCGCCTGTCTCATTTTCACCGCGTTCTCAAAGCTGACGTTTCCGTCCACCTCGATGCGGATATCCTGTCTGCCCCTGTCATCGAGCATCTGCCGCAGGCGGCTGATTTTGCCGATCGTCTGCGGCACCAGCTTCTGCCCCGCAAAACCGGGATTTACGGTCATCAGCAGGATCCCGTCCGCCATGTCGATCGCTTCCTCCAGCATGCACAGCGGCGTCGCAGGGTTCAGCGCCGCCATCGGGTGCGCGCCGTACTCCCGGATCAGCACCAGCGCGCGGCACAGATGCTTCGTGCTCTCCGCGTGCACGGACACCCATTCTCCGGGCTGCGGTTCAAACCACGCGATTTTCTTCTCCGGCGATTCAATCATCAGATGGATATCCAGCGGAATCGTGCTCTCCCGGCGCAGCGCTTTCACGGCGTCCGTTCCCAGCATCAGGTTGTCCACAAATATTCCGTCCATCACGTCCGCGTGCAGCAGATCGATCTTTTCTTCTTCCAGTTTCCGCAGTGTTTCTTCCGGCCGATGCCACATGGAAACGCACATGACCGAAGCCGCGATCAAAGGCTTATGCATAAATCAATTCCTCTCAGGCAGTTTTGGGGTCTGCTTCTTCTGTCCCGAAGCAGTTTTATTGTATCATGAAAGCGGAAACCCCGCAACGGAATCTCTCTG
>CADBNX010000354.1 GCA_902796115.1 uncultured Eubacteriales bacterium | reverse complement strand
TCACAGAGCAAAAAGCTGCTGAAGCGTGCGGGGGATTCTCTTGCCGGCCGTATCTGCATTCTGAAAATGTACAGTCTGTCGGCAAAAGAGCGCGCCGGACGTGCGGATGATCTGCCTGTGGATTATTCCCTGCCATCGCTGCTGGAAAGAAGCCGGAACTGTTCCGTGAACAATATTCCGGATGTTTACGTCCGGATCCGGGAGGGCGGAATGCCGGATATGATTGCCATGGACACCGAGCAGCGCCTGGAATACTGGAATTCCTATATCGATTCCTATCTGATGCGGGACGCAGTGGATGACAATGGGATACAGGATACGGAAGGCTTTCGGAGATTCTTAAGAGCGTGCGCCGCGTTTTCCGGAGAACTGGTCAATTACAATGACCTGGGAGGCGCTGCGGGTGTTTCCGGCGTGACGGCAAAAGAATGGCTCGGTGTGCTGCAAAGCATGGGGATCGTTTTTCTGCTGGAACCCTATGCCAATAACGAACTGAAGCGAATGATCAAAACGCCGAAGCTGTATTTCTGTGATACCGGGTTCTGTGCTTCCTTGTCATCCTGGACCAGCCGCGATACGCTGATGAACGGGGCGGCATCCGGTCATTATCTTGAGAATTATGCTGTCTCTGAAATGCTCCGCAACGCTTCCTGCGGGGAGAAGAAGATGAACCTGAATTTCTACCGCGATACCAATCAGAAAGAAATCGATCTGGTGATTGAAACCGACGGACAGCTGCATCCGTTCGGAATCAAACGGGCCGCTTCGCCGGACAGAAGGATCAACCGGGCCTTTTCGCTGCTGGAAAAGAGCGGGAAAGACATAGGACCCGGCGGCATCATCTGTATGGCGGAGAAACCATTCCCGATCGATGCGGCAAACAGCCTGATTCCCGTCAATCTGCTGTAGCAATCAGAGCGGACCCGAATCATCCTGCGTGAGGAATGAACGCACGACATCCAGCCAGCTCTCCGCGCAGTAGAAAAGGCAGGTTCCGTCGATACCGAGCGCGAGATGCATCGCATCCGCGCGGGAAAGGGTCACGACGCGCGTGAAACCCGCGCTTTCGAGGGTGATCCATGCCAGCGTTTCGCCTTCCGGCACGGTGAGCGTGCCTTCCGGCGCGAGACGGCGCAGGCGGTTGTACAGGGAGAGGAAAGCATCGGAGTCAAAGGCTTTTCCGTCCCTTGTGACATGCAGATCCCAGAGCGTTTCCCCCTCCTCACCGGTGAGGAGGGTTCCTTTTTCGTCCGTTTGCTCCGTCAGGACAAGCTCAAACCGCACGCGGCCCTCGGCTGTCCGGACGGTCAGGGCACGCAGCGCCGCAGGCTCAAAATTGACCGGGTACATCAGCAGGCTGTTGGACAGGTCAAAGGCGGTGAGAAAGGACAGCCGGAAATCGGTGACCGTATACAGCCCTCCCCGATAGAGGGCCCAGCGGTTCTGGCTGTCGTAGCGGCCGCCGATCAGGAAGACCTCTTCATGGGCGTCCACGGGAAAGGTGTGCGTGGCACCCTGCGTATCCGGCACGGTGAGGACGGACGGCACGAAGGAGAGTGTCAGCGTCATCGCGGGTTCCGACAGGCCTGCCGCGGCAAGGTCCGCCCCTTCGGCGCTGCCGAGGTACCGTGAAAAGGCGAAGCCCTCCAGATTTTCAAGGTACCCTTCCATCCGGTCCGGATTCAGCGGATAATTCACCGGGGACAGCATCTGCCAGCCCGCGTCGGTACAGCGGAAGGAATAGTCCGCTTCGCCCTCCAGGCGGATGGCGCTGAGCAGGTCCGCCCGGATCGCGGGCTGGGGCACCGCGCGCAGGAACGCGAGATCGCAGGAAAAAGCGTCCGCCATATCGGTGGAACCGCCGAAAATCCTGTCGTCGTCGTCCCAGAGAAAGTAATAATACGGGATATCGGAAGCGGCCTGCGCGCCGATGCGGATGCGGTGCTCCGTTCCGTCCGCGCAGGTGATGCGGGCGCTCATCGCCTCGGGGGAGAGGCCGAACGCGGAAAGCGGCACGCCGTCCGAAATCCGCGCGTACACCGTTTCCGCGCGGACGGTGAGGCAGTTGTCGAGGATCAGCTGATTCAGCGCCGGGCGGAGCGTGAAATCCGGGTCTTCCGGCAGGGTGAGCGTGCCGCCCGATATACGCAGCGTGTAGGCCTCGCCGGTGCCGGGAGCGATTTGCACCGAAACCAGGTCCTCCGGAACGGCCTGAAAGAGGAGCACCGCTTCCTCCGCGGCGGGATGCACTTCGCGGGGCTCCGGCGCACGGCGCAGCAAAAGAAAACCGCACGCCGCCGCCGCCAGCAGGAGCAGCGAGAGCAGGAGACTGTATACACGCTTCCAGCGGAAGCGCTTTTTCCGCCGCAGTTCCGTCATATCACAGTTTTTTCCGCCGCAGCAGCACGACGAGCGCCGCGGCGAGGGTCAGGGCGGCCGGCACGAAGGCGAGGATCCACGCGCCTGTCAGGGAAGAAAGGGAGAGCCCTTCGCGCAGCGGCTTTGCCGGAATGGACAGGCTGACGGGCAGGGAGCCCTGCAGCGTTTCCAGGCAGCGGAGCAGAAAATCCTCCGAATGGGTGTTGTTGCGGATCCACACGTCGGTGAACATCAGCGAATTGCCGATGATGACCGCCCGGGACACATTGGTTTTTACGCGTGTGGAAAGGACCGCCAGGGTGAAATAACCGCTCGGATCCCCCTCCTGCTTTTCGGCGCTGTCCGGCGCGGAGGCGGTGTAATCGCGCACATATCCCCTGCCGCTGTACACCAGCGGTTCGACCCGCAGCGCGGAGTGGGTGATTTCGGGCAGCTGCAGCGCGCGGCTGCCCGGCATCAGCAGGCGGGTTTTGCCGCCGCTGAGCAGCGGCTCGGTGAGCGTGTTCTGCGCATAGCGCGGGGTCAGGTAGGCGGGAAATTCGTCGTAATAGGCGTCGGTTTCTTCCGTATCCGCCATGACCAGTCCGGGCAGCAGCCGAACGCCGTAATCAAGCAGCAGGGCGCTGTAATTGGGCAGGTCCGCGGGATCGGCGTAATCGGACAGGATCAGGAAATCCCCGCCCGCGTCCGCAAACGCGGTCAGACGGGAGAGCTCCTTTTCCGTCAGATCCCACTGCGGGCAAAGGATCAGGACGGGGAACGCGGGATCGGGTTCTTCGGACGAAAGATCCAGGCTTTTCAGGCAGTAATTGGCGCCCGTCAGGAAGCCGGAAATTTCTTCCAGCGCGTCACCGGACAGTTCCTGGTGGCCGCGGAGCAATTGCAGCGTGACGGGCTCGTCCTGCGCCACGTATACGATGGCTTCGGTAAGGGGTTTTTCATAGTTGATACCGGAAACCATGTAAAAACCGCTTTCCGTTTCATAATCGAAAACGGGGAAATCATCCTGCGTGATCCGCCGCGCCCTGCCGGTCTCCGCACAGTGCACGATCAGGCAGTCCGCGGTGACTGGATCGGAGCCGAGCATGCCCTCAAACCGCGTGAGGAGGGTGGGGTTGGAGGCGAGGCTTTCCTCACTGCAGGTGATATGCGCGTTCAGGGCGGTATAGCGGTTCAGCAGCGAAAGCAGGGTGCTGTCCGCCTTTCCGGCGGAGGATATGATATAAATATGCACATCCCGGCCGATCCCGGAAAGCGCTTCCCGCGTGGCCGCGCTCTGCGTGGTGGCGCCGTTGAAGGAAAAATCCGTCTGCAGGGCATATTTTTTTTCGGCCGCGTCGCCCGCGGCGCACAGGAGGATCAGCGCGAGCAGCACGAGAACCGTCAGCAGCGCGGCGAACGCGCCGCTGCGCAGCTTCGCGGCAGGGATCCGGGAGAGGAAAGCTTTCATCGGGACACCTCACTCATGCCATTTCTGCGCGTCGAGGATCCGCACGCACAGGAAGAGGCAGGCACTGATAAAGCACAGGCCGAAGAGCAGATTGGCGTAGCTCATCTGCCCGAGCGTGAAGGGCGTAAAGCGCTGGTAGAGGCTGAAAAAGGTCAGCGCGCGGGAGAGCGTTCCCGTGACGGACGCGGCCAGGGCGTCAAACAGCCAGAAAAGCAGGTTGACGCCGAATGAAGCCGCCATGGCCGCGATCTGGTTTCCGAAACAGCAGCTCACCGCCAGATCCAGCGCCAGGAATGAGCAGCCCATCACGGCAAAGCCGAGATAGCCCACCAGGGTCTCCGGCACATACAGCCGGCCCCAGATGAGGACGATCAGCGGGAAAAACAGGGACAGCAGGATCGCGAGCAGCAGCACCGAGCAGGCGGCAAAGTACTTTCCCATGACGATCCCCACCGTGCTGCACGGGGCGGAGCGGAGCAGCTGGTCGCGGCCGGACTGCTTATCTCCCGCGATCAGGCGCATGGTGAGGACGGGGGAGAGCAGCATCCACAGATAGCTCATGTTGCGCAGCAGGAAGAGCATGTTCCCGTCCCGCGCGGCCAGATTGCCCGCGCCGAAGAAAACCGCGCTGAGCAGCAGGAATACGCCGGTAAACACATAGCCGACCGGCGTAAAGAAATATCCTTCAAGTTCACGTCGGAAAATCGC
>CADBNX010000353.1 GCA_902796115.1 uncultured Eubacteriales bacterium | reverse complement strand
GAGGAACTTTTTCACGAATGATCACTCCTTCGCAGATAATTGCAGCCTTCCGGCCTGAACGGTGCTATTATACCATTGTTGGCCCATGAGCGCAAATGCTTTTTGGCGGGAGAAACCGGTTTCCCGGACTTGCGGATTGCGCCCGGATCGGCTAGAATGGTTCAAAACGGGACGAAATGAAACCGTTTGCGGGTAAGAAAAGCCGAAGAAACGCCGATTCGCGGGAAAGGAAGGATATGAAAAAGCTGAAGAAGGAATTTCCCTATGATCCGGAAAAACACGCTGCGGTCATCCGGCAGTCCATCTGCACGGGAGAGAAAGCCGCCGGCTTCCGTGACCGGGAAACCGGGCACTTTACGGAGGTCATGCTGATCCGTACCCCGGAGGATGAAAAACAATTCAGGAAGACCTACGGGCTTGAGGAGATCCGCACGGAATACTGAGGGGAAGCCCATATCCGTCTCCGGGACGAGAAAAGGCAACCCCCGCAGGCTGAAAGGGAGGGGGGCAGATACGGAGGAAAGCGTCCGAAGAAGGCAGCCATCCTTTTCATTCATCAGATCGGCACGGCACTGACGGCGAGGCGTCCTGCAGTGTGATTTTTCCCGCTTCCCAGAACGCGATGGCGGCGGCCTGGGCCACGTTCAGCGAATCGACGCCGCGGCGCATCGGAATACAGACGGAAAAATCGCATTCGGCGATCGTTTCCTTTTTGAGGCCCGCGCCCTCGCTGCCGAGCAGGAGCGCGAGCTTTTTCCGCTGCCGCAGGACGGGCGCGTCGGGCGGCAGGGCGTCCGGCGCGAGGGCCAGCGCCGCGAGCGTGAAGCCCGACGCGCGGATTTCCGCCAGCGGGAGTCCCTCCTTCGGGCAGACGGCCCAGGGCACCTGAAACACGGCGCCCATACTGACCCGCAGGGCTTTGCGCGACAGCGGGGAGGGGCAGCGGTCGTCCAGCAGCACGCCGTCCATGCCGAGGGAGGCCGCCGCGCGGAAAACGGAGCCGACGTTCGAGGCGTCCGTCAGTCCTTCGAGCACGCAGACGCGGCGGGAAGCGCGCAGGATCTCCCCGGGAGGGGGTGAGGGAAGAGGCCGCATGGCGCACAGCACGCCCCGGGTGAGCGGGAAGCCCGTGAGGGTTTCAAGCGTTTCGTCCGGCGCGGTGTAGACGGGCACGTCCCGGCCCGCCAGGACTTCCGCCGCCTTTCCGGCGATATGCCTGCGCGCCATGAGGAAAGAAACGGGCTCGCACCCGGCTTCGAGCGCGAGACGGATCACGGGGACGCTTTCCGCGATGAAAAGCTCCCGCTGCGCGCGCGGCTGTTTCAGGCTGCGGTAGGGCGAAAGCTCCGAAGCGTCCGGGGACGTGATTTCATATACGCGCATGCGGCTTCCTCCTTCCTTTTCTGCAAGCATAGCACAGAACGCGCCGCCCTGCAAGGCGGCAAAAACAGGTCATGAACGGTCCCGGAAAGAACAAATACAGCAAAAGTACAATTTTTTTGAAAAACCGGCAGGAATTCAGGATATGAGCGCGAAATAGAGAAAATTGAATCGGTATGTTTTGGAGGTCCTGATGCCCATTCGGGTCGCGCAGTATTCCGGTTTTTGTGTAGGCGTCCGAAACGCGCTGGAAACGGCGCGCAGGGCGGCGGAAGCCGCCCGGGAGAAGCAGATCGGCGCGTACTGCCTGGGGGAACTCATCCACAACCGTTTCGCCGTGGAGGAACTCGAGCGGGCCGGAGTGCGGACCGTTGAGTCCATCGACGGGATTCCGGAAGGTCAGGCGGTGATCCTGCGCAGTCACGGAGTGCCGCCGGAGACGCTGGAGGAATGCCAAAGGCGGAAACTTACCGTATTCGACTGCACCTGTTCCTATGTCGCGGCGCTGCACCGGATCGTGCAGAAGGCCGCACAGGAGGATATGCCCGTCATCCTCGTCGGGGAGATGGGCCATCCCGAAATCAGCGCGACCGCCGGCTGGTGCTTCAAAAGCCTGCGGGAAGGGAACAGGGAAAGGCGCGTCCCCGGCCGGTGCGTGATCGTTTCATCGGTCCAGGACGCGGAAAGAATTCCGGATATGCCCCGTGCGCTCGCGGTGGCGCAGACCACCCTGCCGCTTGATACGTGGGAGCGCGTGACGGAGGCACTGGAAAGGCGGGTCGGAGCGCTGGTCCGGGAAAGGACCATCTGCGGCGCTACCGCAAGGAGGCAGGCGGAAGCGATGAAGCTTGCCGGCGAATGCGACTGCATGATCGTGGTGGGCAGCAGAACCAGCGCCAACACGAGAAGGCTGTATGAGACCTGCGCGGGCATCTGCCCGAGGACCTGCCTTGCGGAAAGCGCGGCGGATATCCCGCCCGGGTTCTGCGATATCCGGAAGGATTCAATTGGATTAGCCGCCGGAGCATCAACTCCGGATTGGTTACTTAAGGAGGTTGTCACACGCATGAACGACACAGAGAAGGACATCCTGGAAAACGTCCAGGAAGCAAAAGAGGCTGCTCAGGAAGCGGTGGAAGAAGTAAAAGAAGCCGCTGAGACTGCGCAGGAAGCCGTGACCGAAACTGCCGAAGCAGCGCAGGAAGCTGTCGAAGCGGTGAAGGAAGAGGCCGCAGAGGCGGAGAAGCCCGCACTGACGGAAGAAGAGCAGCGCAAGCAGGACTTCCTCGCGGATGTGGAGAAGTCATTCGTCCGTATCCATAACGGACAGACACTGACCGGGAAAGTCGTTCAGACAACCGATGATGAAGTGTTCGTCAGTCTCGGATACAAATCCGACGGTATCCTCAAGCGCGACGATCTTGTGGACAAGGACGCGAAGCCCGGTGACGAGATCGAGGTCGAAGTCGTCAAGGTCAACGACGGCGAAGGCAACGTGATCCTCTCCCAACGCAATATCATCAACCGCAAGGTATGGGACGCGCTGGTGGAGAAATTCGAAAAGGGCGAATACGTTGAAGCGGTGGGCAAGGAAGCTGTCAAGGGCGGCCTGATCGCGACCTGCGACGGCGTGCGCGCTTTTGTGCCGGCCAGCCGTCTGGCGCTGCACTACGTGGAAAAGATCGGCCAGTTCGTGGGACAGACCATGAAGCTGAAAATCATCGACGTGGACCGCCAGAAGAAGCGCATCGTGGCCAGCCGCAAGGATGTGCTGATCGAGGAAAGCGCCGCGAAGAAAGCCGCGGCTTGGGAGAAGCTGGAAGAAGGCGCCGTCGTGAAGGGCATCGTGCGCCGCTTCGCCGATTTCGGCGCGTTTGTGGACCTGGGCGGCGTGGACGGCCTGATTCACGTGACCGACCTGAGCTGGGGCCGTGTGAACAAGCCCAGCGATATCCTTTCCACCAATCAGGAAGTGGAAGTGAAGATCCTCTCCCTGGATCCGGAGCGCGAGCGCATCCAGCTGGGATACAAGCAGCTGCAGCCCAAGCCCTGGGACAACATTGAGGAGAAGTATCCGGTAGGCATCGTGCTGGAGCGTCCGGTGGTCCGCATCCGCACCTTCGGCGCGTTTGTGGAGCTGGAACCCGGTGTGGACGGCCTGGTGCACATTTCCCAGTGCGCGCTGACCCGTGTGGGCAAGGTTGAGGACGTGCTCAGCGTGGGCCAGATGGTGCGCGTGAAAGTGCTGAACGTGGATCCCGAAGCCAAGAGGATCAGCCTGAGCATCCGCGAGGTACTTGCGGACGAAGCGATGGAAGCTCCGATGGTGGACGATATCCCGGGCGAAATCGAGGAAGCGCCGGCGGAAGAAGCCGCCGAAGCTCCCGCGGAAGAAGCACAGGAATAATTGCAATTTCCTGACAGCCCGCTTCGGCGGGCTGTTTTTTGAGTTTCAGAACGGAGATGTTCATGAAAAACAAATGCCTTGCTCTGATTGCCGCGCTGCTTGTGTGCGCGCTTCTGCCCGCGCAGGTTTCTGCCGGAGCGGAGAGCGCGGAAGCGGCGGATATCACGGAAAGCTGCACGGTGAAAACCAGCGGGGGAAAATTCAAGGTTTCCCGCCTGTGGGACCGGCAGTACCGCACGGCATGGGTTTCCGACAAAATACGCCGTCCCTGGATCGAGGTGACCGCGCCGGAGGAAGCCTGCGGCGTGTACGTCGCCTTCGGGGATAAGCTGCGTCCCTGGCAGGTGCAGGCAAAGCGCGGCGAAAAATGGGAAACCGTGTATGAATCCGCGGGCGAATACGCGCACGAGTACGCGCCCCTTGACGGCGTGAAAACCTTCCGCATCCTATACCCGGAGGACCGGCAGACGGAGCTTTCCGTGAGCGAGATCTGGGTATTCGGCGCGGGAAGCGTGCCCGGCTGGGTGCAGATGTGGGAGCCGCCGTGTGAAAAGGCGGACCTGATGGTGCTGTCCGCGCACCCGGATGATGAGATCCTCTTTTTCGGCGGCGCGATCCCCTGGTACGCGGGGGAGATGGGCCTGCGGGTGCAGGTGGCCTATATGACCTGCAATACCTTCGAGCGGCGCAGCGAGCTGCTGGACGGCCTGTGGCTGGCCGGCGTGCGGAATTATCCCGTGATCGGCGATTTCTGGGACAAGTATTCCAAAAAAATCGAAACCGCCTATGACGCCTGGGGAAAGAAAAAAACCGACCAGGCCATCGTGCGCCTGCTGCGGCAGTTCCGCCCGGAAGTGCTCCTGACGCACGACGTGAACGGGGAATACGGGCACGGGGCGCATAAGGTGTGCGCGGACGCCGCGCAGCGCTGCTTCCTTTCCGCCGCGGACGGCGGCGTATATCCGGACCTGGGCGAGCCGTGGCAGGTGAAAAAGCTGTACCTGCACCTGTACCCCGAAAACCCGATCGAGATGGACTGGGACCGCCCGATGGCGTCCTTCGACGGGAAAACGGGCTATGAAACCGCGGCGGAAATGTACCGGAAGCATGTTTCCCAGCAGGACGCCGGGCAGAAAAACGACAGGGGCGTGTTTGAACGCTTTCAGGTGGAGCCGCGGGAGAGCCGGTTTTCCTGCTACCGCTTCGGGCTCGCCTGCAGCACGGTGGGGGAAGACAGCGGGATCGGCGAATTCTTTGAAAATATTCCCGGTTTTGAATATTTACAATCCGGCGTTTCTGTAGTACAATAACCAAGTTGCACGGCTAAGCTGCACGAACCGTTTGCTCAGGCGCCCGAGTTTCTCCGCGGCGTTCCGGGTTTACGGCAATGAAGAAGGCGGCACGACCGCCCGAAAAACGGAGGAGAAAGACATGGAAAAGGCAAAGAAAGCGGACATCATGCAGAATTACGCGCTGCATGAAGGCGACACCGGCTCACCCGAGGTGCAGGTTGCGCTGCTCACCGAGCGCATCAACCACCTGAATGAGCATCTGAAATCCAACAAGAACGACCATCACAGCCGCCGCGGCCTGCTGTTGATGGTAGGACGCCGCAGGGGTCTGCTGGAATACCTGAAGAAGACGGACATCGAGCGCTACCGCGCGCTGGTGGAAAAACTGGGTCTTCGTAAGTAAAACGGAAGTCCGCACGGGGGGCCGGGGTCGCGCAGCTTTTGAAGGGCTGCGGATTGCCTGTGCCCCCTGCGCTGTTTCCGGAGGAAGCGTGCCGGGCGGAAGGGGGTACTTCCGCTGAGGAATACGGCACAGAATGAACAGGAGAGAAAAATGGAAGCGAAAAAGTATTCAATGGAATTTGCCGGCAGGCCCCTTGTGATCGAATTCGGACGTTACGCGCAGCAGGCCGGCGGCAGCGCCCTGGTCCGCTATGGGGATACCGTGGTGCTGGTGAACGCGACAGCGTCGGATACGCCGCGCGAGGGCGTGGATTTTTTCCCGCTGACGGTGGATTTTGAGGAAAAGCAGTACGCGGTCGGGAAGATTCCCGGCGGCTTCATCAAGCGCGAAGGCCGGCCGACGGAGAAGGCCACGCTGACCTGCCGCCTGATCGACCGTCCGCTGCGCCCGCTGTTTGACAAGGGCATGCGCAACGACGTGCAGGTGGTGGCGCAGACCCTGTCCGTGGACCCGAACAACCCGCCGGAGTTCCCGGCCATGATCGGTTCCTCGATCGCGCTGGCCGTGAGCGAGATCCCGTGGGCGGGCCCGACGGCCGCCGTCGTGGTGGGCCGCGTGGACGGAAAATTCATCCTGAACCCGAACGAGGCTGAGGAAGCCGCGAGCGATATGCATGTGACCGTGGCCGGCACGAAGGACGCCATCATGATGGTGGAAGCCGGCGCGAAGGAAGTGAGCGAGGACGCGATGATGGACGCGATCCTCTACGCGCACGAGAGCATCAAGGAACTGGTTGCCTTCCAGGAAAGGATCGTCGCGGAAATCGGCAAGGAAAAGAAGGATTTCCCGCTGGTGAAGACCGGGGACGATGTGAAGGCCGCCGTACGCGAATACGCATACGACAAGTGCGTGTACACCTATGAAACCTATGTGCGCAAAGAGCGCCAGGCCCGTGAGGCGGAAGTGAAGGCCGACGTGCTGGCCCATTTCGCGGACATTTTCCCGGACCGTGCCGACGAGGTCGCCGACGCGCTCTATTACCTGAATAAAGAAGTGATGCGCCGCAATATCCTGGATAAGGGCATCCGCGCGGACGGCCGCAAGGTGACCGAAGTGCGTCCCATCTGGTGCGAAGTGGGCATCCTGCCGCGCACGCACGGCTCCGCGGTATTCACCCGCGGCGAAACCCAGGCCCTGACCGTGACCACGCTCGGCTCCATCAGCGAGGCGCAGCAGCTGGACGGCCTTTCCAATGAGGAAAGCAAGCGCTACATTCACCAGTACAATATGCCCTCCTACGCGACCGGCGAAGCCGGCAGGCTGCGTTCCCCGAACCGCCGCGAGATCGGTCACGGCGCGCTGGCGGAGCGTGCCCTGGTGCCCGTGATCCCCAGCGAGGAGGAATTCCCCTACGCGCTGCGCCTGGTCAGTGAGATCATGTCCAGCAACGGCTCCTCTTCCATGGCGTCCGTCTGCGGCAGCACCCTCTCCCTGATGGACGCGGGCGTTCCGATCCACGCGCCGGTAGCCGGCGTCGCGATGGGCCTGAT
>CADBNX010000352.1 GCA_902796115.1 uncultured Eubacteriales bacterium | reverse complement strand
CTTCCCGTGAGACGATTCCATATCTGCGGAGGGAAAATGCAATGTCAAATCTCAGGTTTTCTTGATTTTGAGGAACAGCCAATGTATAATAGCCCTGTCACAAGAAGGGATGAGCCTTGAAACTGATTGCCCCATCCGCGTGTCTTGAGAAGAGACGGCAGCGCAAGCGCCGATGCAGAACATTTGCAGTTTTTGCCGGTATCAGTCCGGGTTCATGAGCATCAGGACCGGAGCCTGTGTCTGAACCAGGGATCAGGATGAAGAACAGGAAGAACGCCGACTGAACGAAACGCGTCAGGATATACTGATTGGGAGTGATGATTTGAAAAAGACCGCGATGATCCTCGGAAACGCGTTGATCGTACTGGTCATCCTGGGTCTGACCCTGTTTTACGTGAGCAGCGAACACAAGAGGATGTTTTCGTCCCACACAGAAGCATTTAAAAACATGACAGTGGCCATGGAGAGCGTGACCACCAATTATCTGTTGGGCGAACAGCAGGTTTGCAGCAGCTGGGCAGCCTATATCAATACGAAAAACATGACCCCCGAGGAGGCGATAGACTTCGTCCGGAAGTCCATTCATACGCCTGACATCACAGCCCATATCCTGTTTGGAAAAGACGGGCAGCTGTCCGGATTGTCAACTTCGGCGCGAGCCTCGAAGCCGGACGACTTTACAGTTTCGTACGGGAATATCACGGCTTTGAGCAGAAGCTTTGAAGACCTGTCAAGCGAAGAGGGCATGGTCAATGTGACACGTACGTATACCAACCCCGTCAACGCGCTTCAGTCGATTGCCTTCTGCTGCCCCATCACCCTGAAAAGCGAACAGACCGGCGAACCCGGATCCGCCGTCCTCCTGCGCGTTGTTCCGGTTTCTTCTTTTGAGAGCAAATGGGTTTTCCCGACGGATGAATACAAGGCTGCCGACATCTCTTTGATCGACACCGCCGGGGATTACATCATCAAGGGACATTCCTTTAAGAATTCCAATTTCTATGAGTTCTATCAGTCGTATAACAGTGCCTCGCCCGCTGTGATCGAGGACCTCAAAGACAGGATGACGGGCGTGCCCGGAGTCTTTGAAATGACAAACTCGACGGGCCGGCGCTGCATGGCCGCACACGCGCGTGTGAATTCGACCGATAACTGGACGATCGTCACTTTGATTCCCGCCGAAGCGCTTGATCATACAGTGATAAACTGGACGCTGGTGGGAATCATCACCGCAGGTTTGCTGCTGCTGCTGGCGTTTAATCTGTTCGTCATGACGGGCTTCAATCGACAGCTGAAGGCCGCTGTCGCGTCTGCCGACCGGGCGAATCAGGCCAAGACGGATTTTCTTTCCACAATGTCACATGATATCCGCACGCCGATGAACGCGATCATCGGTCTGACTGCCATTGCCGGCAAAAATGCCGAGGATGCAGGAGCCGTGCGTGAGAACCTGCATAAAATCAATCTGGCGGGCAATCACCTGCTGACGCTGATCAATGACATTCTGGACATCTCCAAGGTGGAAAGCGGCAAACTGAATCTGAATCCCGTCACTTTCTCCATTGTTGAATGCGCGGAAAATCTGGTCAATATTTCCAAACCCATGGTAAAAGAGAAGGACATTGATTTCAATTTCAGTGTCGGCCGCTTCGACCATGAATACCTGTACGCGGATCAGCTGCGCCTCAACCAGGTTTTCATCAACCTGCTGTCCAACGCCATCAAGTACACCGATCCCCGCGGCAGGGTGAACGTGGAAATGCGGGAAGAGCCCGGCGAAACGGACCGGTCCGTACGTCTGATTTATGTGGTATCCGATACCGGCATAGGCATGACGCCGGAGTTTATGGCCCGCATGTACCAACCCTTCTCAAGGCAGACTGACAGCCGTGTTAACGCCGTCCAGGGCACAGGACTGGGCCTTGCGATCACCAAACAGATGATCGACCTGATGCACGGAACCATCGACTGCAGGAGCGAAGTAGGCAAAGGCACTGCCTTCACCGTTACGCTGGATGTCCCCCTGGCCGAAAAGCCGGTGGATGAAATGATGCTTCCGCCGATTCACGTGCTGCTGGCTGATGACGATGCGGTTTTGCTGGAGACCGCAAAGGACACCCTGCGCTCCATCGGGGCAGAAACAGACACCGTTTCCAGCGGTGCGGAGGCGCTGCGGATGCTGTCGCAGCCGAATGACTACAGCGTGGTGATTCTGGATTGGAAGATGCCCGATATGGACGGCATTGAAGCCGCCCGCCGGATCAGGGCCAGGATGGGCGGCTCGATGCCGATTCTGCTGATTTCCGCAAACGACTGTTCCGATCTGGAAGACGCCGCCAAAGAAGCAGGCGTCAGCGGATTCGTCAGCAAGCCCCTGTTCCGCTCTACACTCTATCACAAGCTGAACGAGCTGCTGGGCAACGCAGGAGCGCGCGGGGATCAGAATGACGATACGCCGGATATTGCCGGAATGCGCATTCTGGTGGCCGAAGACAACGATATCAACTGGGAGATCATTTCCACACTGCTGCAGATGCATGGCGTAGTAACTGAGCGTGCGGAAAACGGCCAGGCGGCGTTGGACCGCATGGCGCATGCCGGGCAGGGAGAGTTCGACCTGATCTTCATGGATATCCAGATGCCTGTGATGAACGGTATCAAGGCCACAAAAGCCATCCGGGCGCTGGATGATCCATGGGCATCCCGGATTCCCATTATTGCCATGACGGCTGACGCATTTTCCGAAAACGTGGCGGAATGCCTGGCTGCCGGTATGAACGGCCATATCGCGAAGCCTGTGGATATGAAGCTGGTTCTGAAGGAAATCATACGGATCAAGGAGGAAAAACGATGAAGAAGGCGGGAAAAAAGCGGTGGCTGATCGTGCTCGCGGTTGCGGCGGCGGCGGCAGCCGCGGTACTCATGCTGACGCTGGGCGGAGGCAGAAAAAAACCGGCGGTGCAGGAAACCGCGGCAGGTTTTACGCCGCGGCTCGATCCCAAAGCCGAGTGCCCGATCACCGTGGCGGGTCACTATGATAATTTTGAAGCCCTGGAAGCGGAATTCATTCGCTTTAATCAGTATTATCCCAACGTCAGGCTGACCTACGTGAAAATGGACGGCTACGACAAGCGCGACCGAGGCATTCTGTCCACAGCGCTGGCCGGCGGCGAGGCTCCGGACATCTTCTTTACCTATCCCAAAATGGCCGATTGGCCGGATAACGATGCCATACTCGCCGCATCGAAGAACCTGGCTGATCCCGCGCTGGGCATCGACCTTTCCTGCGTACGGGAAAGCCTGCTGCGAAAGGAAGCGGACGGGAGTGTGTTCAGTGTGCCGGTCTATACCACCACATGGGGCATGCTGGTCAACGAGGATATTTTTGCGAAAGAAAAAATCGCTGTTCCGCAAACCTATTCAGAACTGCTTTCCGCATGCGAAGCGCTGAAAAAAGCCGGCTACGCAAATCCGGTCATGGGTTATAACCGGGGCAACGGCGTCCTCTATCCGCTGTATTATCCCTATTTCTGCGCCCTGATCCGGGGAAACGAAACGGCGCTGAATGATTTGAACGCAATGAAACCCGAAGCGGGAGAATACATACGCGCCGCGCTGGCACTGGAATCGGATTTCATGGAGCATGGCTATATCGACCTGGAAGCGTGCAACGAGCTGGAAAAAGACTACGATCCGGTCATCATGCGTTTCTTCGAGGGTGACGTGCCCATGATGATGACGACGGGGAACACCGTATCCGGCACCGAAAAGCGGCAGTCCAAGTCCGAATCCTACACCGCTCATCCCTTCAGGTACAGTTTCTATCCCGTGCCTTCAACCGAAGAGGGGGGCTACTTTATCAACGAGGTTTCCCTCGGCTTCGGCGTCAATCAAAACAGCAGGAACCCGGAAATGGTCAATGAATTCATGCGTTTCCTGGTGAGCACGGACGAACTGAACGGAATGGCGAAGGCCAAGCGCCTTGTGACCCCCTGCGTGGATATGTCCCTGGACGGCATGTACGCGGCGTTTGGAAAACTGGACGCACAGCGGATCATCAACCTGTCTGAACTGGGCCTGCTGGAAGCGCCCGCCGATCAGGTCAATAAAGCCGGCAAAATGGTCAGTGACGGACTGATGACCGTTGACGAGGCAGTCGCCGCGTTCGGAAGTATTCAATAGCCGTTTTGCCGCTTCGCTCCGGGAAGGCAACAGGCAATTCGCTCTCTTCGTTCGCTTGGCAACAGGCAACAGTAAGATCGTTAAGTTCCCGTGCTGTCAGCCTGAGCGTGTTCGTCCGCGATTCACCCCGAAGGGAACAGGCGGATCCATGACACCGGTGCGCGTTCCGCTCTGCAGTGATTGGAGGGAGCTGAAATCTCTTCTCTTTTCTCTCTTCGCTTTTCACTCCGCGCTTCAGCGCGGTCCTGTTGCCTATTCCCTATTGCCTCTTCCCTCTTCCCCTATCTCAGTTCCACCTCACACCCGGCGATTTTCAGGCAGCCTTCGATGCCGCCTACGTTCATGATGCCGGGAAT
>CADBNX010000351.1 GCA_902796115.1 uncultured Eubacteriales bacterium | reverse complement strand
GGCAGTTACGAAGCCTATGACGTGGCGGACAATTTTGACCGGAACCTGCTTGTGCACCGGCGCACGCCGGATGGTCTGCTCCGCCCGGTGCGCAACGAGGGCTACGCGCGCAGCGGCGGTCTCTCCGGCGGATTCCCCTGGCTGCTCTGCCCGCAGACGGCATACGAAAAATATGCCGTGGAGGACCTGCCCAAGGTGCGCGCCTACGGCTTTGAAGGGCTGCATTTTGTGGACGAGCTGACGGCGTGCGTCCCGCTGAAATGTACGCATCCGGAGCATGCAGTCAGCCGGACGCAGGCTGTGGCATACTACCGCAAAATCGCGCAGCTCTGCACCCGTCTTTTCGGCGGGTTCCAGAGCGAGGCATGGATCGATTCCTTCGCTTCGGATGTGGACTATGTGATGTATACGTCCTTCCGCACCCATCTTTCCGCAAAAGACCACCCACTGTTTGACGCGGAGATCCCGCTGTGGCAGCTGGTGTATCACGGCATCATCCTCTCCAACGCGAGCTCCACTACCGTAAACTATCCCATCAAGGAGAAAGACGAGCAGCTGCGTTATTTTGAATACGGTTCCCGGCCGCTGCTGTATATCCACAGCAAATTCGGTTCCCATAAAAACTGGATGGGCGACGCGGACCTCTCCGTGGCGGACGACGCGCAGATCGAACGCAGCGCTGCCGTCATCGCACAGGCCTGCCGCGAATGGGAGCCGCTGAAGAAACTACAGTACGAATACATGGATACCCATGAAGAAGTGCTGGAGAATGTGTTTGAAATCACTTATTCCGACGGTACGCATATGCTGGTGAATTACGGCGAAAGCCCGGCCGAATGGCACGGGCACACAGTGAGTGCCAAGTCGTGGATCACATGGAAGGAATAGAGACATAAACACTGCGGGCGGTTCTTTTGTTCCCCGCAAAAGAACCGCCCGTTCATTTTTCTCAGCTGCCGCGTTCATATCGCGATGGGCTGTGTCCAGCTGACATGGCCCCGAAAATCCTTCACGATGGCGCGCACCCGCCGCGCATTCTCCGGAAGCCTGAACTCGTGGTGTGTCACAGGCTCCGCCTCCGTGCCGTGCAGCGAACGGTAGCAGGTGCGGCTCACATTCAGGTAAATCGTTCTGGCGGGTGAACAGTCGATTTTCGCCATCCCATCCTCAACCCGGAAATCGTAAATCTCCGGCGCGCTTTCCCCGGGCTCGGCATAGCAGGCATAAAAGCTTCCGCGCCGGATGGCGTCACACACAGCCTCGCGGCTCAGGCTTCCCGCCTTCACCATAATGTATCCGCCGAAATAATCCGGCGAATGTCCGTGCGCGTCATCCGCTCCGAAACACCACAGCCTGCTTCCGTGAGAAAGCAGGTATTCGTAATGCACCTCGCCAAGTCCGCTCCTCCAGGTCTGCTCACAGCTGTAATTGATGATTTCCATGCCGGTGAGCCCGCGCAGCCGCAGCAGCAGTTCCGGGTCGCAGTAGCTCCAGAAGGGGTGTGCGTACACGGCGATATTCCCATGCCCGGTCAGCACGTCGACCAGTTCCTGGGGGTGACGGTCTTTCAGCCCTTCGAAACGGTATCCGTGCGGGAAGGTGTTTTCTTCCGTGCCGATCCCGACGATATGATGCACCTGTTCCTGATATACGCAGTCGATTTCCGTGCCGGGGAGCACCAGGAAATCGTCTTCCCCCGGTTCCCGGTACACCCCATAGCGGTTATGATCCGTAATGGCGATGAAATCGTACCCGTTTTCCCGATAACGCCGTTTTGTCTCCTCCGGGGTCAGTTCACCGTCTGACACCGTGGTATGGATATGAAGCGTCCCGCGGTAAAAGCGGCCCTGCCGGTCCAGCGTACGAAGTTCCACAGCCTGCCCCTTCCTACTGAGCCAGTTTTCTCAGATACGCGCAGCCGGCCTCGATCGCGGGAAGATTCTCCTCCATGCCTTCGAACTCCAGCGACAGCGTGCCCTGATAGCCCGCCGCTTTCAGGATATTCACGCAGGCGCGCACCGGAACGACGCCGTGGCCCGCCACCGTGCCGCGCAGGTAGTTTCCGCCGCGCGTGGTCAGCCATCCGCCTTCCGGCTTCTCCTGCTCGCCGGATTTGAACAGGAAATCCTTCGCGTGCACATGCACCGCCCAGGGCGCCGCGATGCCCACCGCGTGCTGAGGCGCTTCGTCCGCGCACAGGAAATTGCCCATATCCACCAGCCAGCCGTAATTGGCATGATCCACCGCGCGCATCAGATATACCAGGCGTTCCGAATCCTGCATGATCAGCCCGTGGTTCTCCGTGCAGGTGCGTATACCCTTTTCGGCGGCGTAATCCGACACTTCCCGGATCGCGGGCACGATTTTATCCACCGCGCCGCGCCAGTCCTTGAATCCGGCCATGCTCCAGAACACGTCGTGCCGCATGATCTTCGCGCCGAGCAGGGCCGCGATATCCAGCTTGCCCATCAGGCGTTCCGGTTCCTCCGCCGGGGCGCAGCCCCGTCCGTTCAGCAGATCGGCGCCGATCGTATAGGCGGTGATCTCCAGGCCGATTTTTTCACAGTATTCGCGGATGGAGACCGCCAGGTCCTCCTGCGTCGTCTCGCCTTTTCCGTTCTGGGTATTCAGATCCGTGAACTCGATCGCGTCAAAGCCGGTCTTTTTCGCGTGGTCGCAGATCTCAAAATAAGTTTTCCCCTGATTGAGCAGTCGCTGATAACTGTAGCTCGATACGCCGATTTTCATTTGACCATCCTCCTTGATCTCAGTTCACTTCCGGCACCAGCGGGCCTTCAAGTTCCTTCAGGTAAAACAGTTTTCCGGGCAGCGTGGGAATGTAGCTGGAGGTGACCCAGCGGCTGGGGCCGTAGTGCAGGGTCATCAGGAAGCTCATGCCCTGCCAGCCCATGCCGCGGCCCAGCGCGCCGTCCGCGCCGCCGATGATGATATCCGCCTGCAGCAGCAGACCGGGGCCCACGGTGTTCGCCCGGCAGGGCACCAGGGTGGTCCGGCTTTTGAAGCTGGTGATGGCGTTCTGCTCGATGGTCAGCGGGTGCAGCTTCGCGCCGAGACGGTAATTCTGCTTTTTCCATTCTTCGTCGCTGTCGAATTCCGCCGCGAAATGCGGCTCCCAGAACGCGATATGGCACATCCGCCCGATCCCGAAGATCAGCACCAGCTTCGCGCCCTGCGCCTTCAGGGCGGCGATTTTTTCGGGATAGGTGGGCAGATTCGCTTTCGTCGCGAAATTGCGCTGGTTTTCCGGCACGGTCAGTTCTCCCAGCGGCGTGAAGAACGCTTCCTTCATGCAGTATTCAAAGGAGGCGGGATTGTCCGCCGAAAGCGTGTTTCCCTCTCCGTCCGCCCATTCGTCCATGTTGAAGGTCGTCACGTGATCGCATTTCACCTGCCATTCCCGCAGGAAATAGACCGCCCAGCGGTACATGCCCATCGGACCGACCGGGATGATCATGGCCAGCTTCTCCCCGCGGTCACGCGCTTTTTTGATCTGCAGGGCGATCTCGTGGCCCATTTTGGTGTCAAATTCCGCGATCCCGTCGCAGGCGACCGGCTGAAAGTCCGGGTGCCAGAAAGCTTCCCGCTGCGCGCCTTTTTCACAGCAGGCGTCGATTCTTTCCATATCCCATCCCGCGGGATAGAAGTTTTCCAGCATGGAGCCGGAAAGGGTCGTCATAAAGTTCATGCTCATCCTCTCCTTATCATTTTTCTTTTCCAGGATTTGATCGCGTTGGGTACGTCAAAGCTCGCTTCCAGCGCCAGTTCGCGGCGCCGCAGGAAGTCTGCCAGGCGGTCAAGCGCAGCATCCGCCTTCTGAGCGTCTTCCGCTTCAAGCGCTTCCAGCATTTCGCGCACCCGGTGCATATAGCCGGTATAGCAGGCCAGATTCCGCCATTCCGCCCGGGTATCGCCTTCCTCCCCATGACAGGCGCAGAGCGCTTCCAGATCATCGATCGCCCGGCGCAGCGCTTCGTCGTCCGCGCGGCGGACTTTTTCCGGAACCTCATCCGAAAGTGCCGGCAGGTCATAGAGGGATACGGCGCCGGAGATCCGCTTCAGGCAGTCCCGCACCTTCTCCCCCTCCGGCCCGTAGGCGGAAAGGTAATAATCGCGCGCCGCCGCTTCATAATCGCACTCGCTGTCCCACAGGGCGGCCGCCATCATCCACAGCGGCAGATCGGTCGGGAAGAAGCAGCGCTGCGTCTGGCAGCTGACCATGCCGTCCAGCCCGACAGACTTCAGATCACGCATGTCCTCGAACAGGTTCCGCGCGCATTTCTCGTATCCGGGATCGCTCACATGTGCCCACATCAGGTGATAGTCGAACACGAAGCTGTCCCCCGAAAAGCCCTTCTGCCACTCCCGGAGCCGGGCCAGGTTTTCCGCGAGGGACGTCGGCATTTTCAGCCTGTTCCGCTCGTAGGGCGCAAGCGTCTGTGCGTATTGCAGGCATTCCCCGTAATGCGAGGCATAGCTGCGCGTGATGGGCGCAAACATCAGGATGAACCGGTCCGGATTGCGCAG
>CADBNX010000350.1 GCA_902796115.1 uncultured Eubacteriales bacterium | reverse complement strand
CTGACCAGTGTCGAGTAAATCGTCTGCTGGATATTCGGCACGATGATGCCCCAGTTGGTCTGGGAAATCCCGTTCAGTGCCAGGCTGCTGCTGATAAAGGTGCCGCTGCCTTTCCGTGAAGTCAGCCGGCCTTCCGTCTGGAGTTCACGGATGGCTTTATCCAGCGTTGTGCGCGTGGTTTCCAGTTTGCGGCACAGCGTGACCCGGTCTTCCAGACGTTCGCCGGGCGTTGATGACGCGATCATCTCCTGCAATGCCTTCTTGATTTCCAGATAACGAAGCAAAAACAGTCCCCCCAAACACAGCGATACCGCTTAATATTATCATACCGACTGTCAAAACACAAGCTGCCCAGTCTGAAAACAAGCAAATAGAATTATCGGGCAAATCTGTCCGAAAAAATAAAATCTGCCCGAAATTAGTATATTTATTGATAATTTGCTCACAATATGATATTCTGAATATGCCTTGGAAACAAGTGCCATATGCGATTTGGACCGACTTGGGAGGAACAGAAATGAATCGGTACGGCTGGGAATACACGGAAACGGATCTATGGCGGGTCGGGGAGTACCCCGGGATATCACTGTACCATGTTTTCGGCCTGCTGACGACAAAGCGTCACACGACGCTGGCGTTTTGCGAGGCCCGTGAGGGCAACGGCGGGGACGCCGGATGCATGCATCACCTGTTCATGCGCCGAAGTACGGACGGCGGCCGTACATTTGAGGAAAACACGGTGCTGGTAAAGGCCGCGGAAAACACCTGCTTCGGCAATCCGACGCCTGTGCAGGATACGGACACGGGCAGGATTTTTCTGTTCTATGCCGATAACACGGAAAACCGCCGCACCGATGTGTATGTTATGACCAGCGATGACGAAGGCGTTTCCTGGTCCGATCCAAAGCGCGTCACGGATTGTTTCGGCGATGCGCAGCCTTTCCATCTGCCCGGTCCCGGGCACGGCATTTATCTCAAAACAGACAGCATTCCGGGAAGACTGCTGATGCCCGTCTGGCATCGCTCCCACGGGGTGGATGTGCCCGCCCTTCAAAGAGGGTACTGCACGTCGGTGCTCACAAGCGACGATCATGGCGAAACCTGGAAAAACAGCGCCTGCGTCGGATACAGCGCATACCTTTCGGAAACGCGGATCGCGCAGGTGAAGGATGCTGACGGCAAAGATGCGCTGGAACTGCAGGGCCGCAATATCGATATGCCGGTCCGCTGTCATATGCGCAGTACGGACGGCGGCATGACCTGGACCGAGCCCGTGCCCATGAATGTGGAAAAGGCCAATGTATGCGACGCCGGCATCCTGAGCTTTTCGGACGGCGGTAAAATGAAAAACGCGCTGCTCGTTTCCAGGGTGAGCAGCCTGGAAAAGCGCCGTGACATGGAAATTCTGATCAGTCTCGACGGCGGAGCGCATTATGAAATGAAGTTTCATCTCCCGCCGGGAGACGCCATACCCGGTTACAGCGACCTGACGCTGTTGGAGGAAGGCGTGGCCGGCCTTCTGCACGTCCGGTCGGATCATGTGCTGTTCAGCCGTATTTCGCTTGAAACCCTGACGAACGGATGGTATTCCGGCACACGCCGGTCGGTGTGGCTGTAGGAACGAAAGGAGCGGCAAATCAACATGAGCGAATACACGCACGCGCTCGGTGACAGGATCATAAATCTGGATGCGGTGGACGTGCTGGTCGCGGGCGGCGGCCCGGCCGGTATCGCGGCAGCCGTCGCAGCAGCCAGGCAGGGCCTGAATACCATGCTGCTGGAAGCGACAGGGTGCCTTGGCGGCGTATCCACTTCGGGAAATCTGCCCTTCTGGCTGGGGTATACCAACGGATCCATTCCGTTTCGCTGGATGATCCGGAAAAACCTGGCTTACAGGGATCTTCCCCATCCCCGCAGGGCTGTGGGCGGCATCTTTGAAGAAGCGTGGAAGCGCATCGCGGCGGCGGGCGGCGGAGAACCTCCCTGTCATATGGGACAGACCGACAAATATCCGGGTCTCGACCGGCTGGGCTGCCATGACGAGTTTACCTTTGATCTGGAAATCGGCAAGCGGGTGCTGGACGAAATGGCCGTGGAAGCAGGCGTTCAGCTTCGCTTTTACGCCAGGGCCATCGATGTGAAACGCAGGGGCGCCGCGGTGGAAGGCGTGTATTTCGCGGACAAAAGCGGAATCCAGTATGTGCCCGCCAAAGCGGTCATCGACTGCACGGGCGACGCGGATCTTGTGGATGACGCAGGCTTCGCCACCTATAAGGGGGACCGGAAAACCGGTGAAATGACAGCCGCCGGCCTGGTGGCTCACATCGAGGGCATCGACGCCGGCGCGATCGAAGCGTATCTGAACGCGGGAGGCGATCCCTGGTTCTATGAGATCTGCGCCAGGGCACGGCAGGCACATCCTGACATCGACCTGCCCGAGCACCTGATCATTTTTCCCATGGTGCAGGACGGAGTCTTTATGGTCAACGGCGGCACAAGCCACCGGGGATTTGACGGAACCAACGGCGTCGATATGACAAACCTTACCCTGAAAGGCCGGCAGCGCGCCCGTGACCTGACGGAATACGTATTCCGGGAATTCATGCCCGGCGCAAAAAACTGCCGTCTTCGTTCCACCGCCGCCACCCCCGGCGTCCGCGAAACCCGGCGCATCATCGCCGAATATATCCTGGAAGAGGATGACCTGCTCAACGGCACCGCCTTTGAAGATACCGTCGCGCTGGCGGGAAGGCATTTTGACCTGCAGCGGAAGGACGGTCAGGTGTTCGCCGATAAGGGACTGTCCGTCAGACGCGGCATCACGGAAATTCCTTACCGCACCATGCTGCCCAAAGGCGCGGATAATCTGATCGTCGCCGGCCGCTGCATCGGAGCGGACGGCCAGTGCCTGGGACCGGCCCGCATCATGTCCACCTGCTTCGCGGTAGGCGAGGCGGCCGGTACCGCCGCCCGGTTCAAAATTCAGAAAAATACCGCTTTCCGCAACATAGACGTGCAGGCGCTGCGGGCCGAACTGAGAAAAAACAACTGCGAAGTGGACGCATAACCGGAAATCAGACGG
>CADBNX010000349.1 GCA_902796115.1 uncultured Eubacteriales bacterium | reverse complement strand
TCCCGGAGGCCCAGCGGCCCGCGGGCGTGAAGCTTCTGTGTGGAGATGCCCATTTCACAGCCGAGGCCGAATTCGCCGCCGTCCGTAAAGCGGGTGGAGGCGTTCACATAGACGGCCGCGGAATCCACCGCGGAGGCAAAGTACGCCGCGGCTGCTTCATCCCGGGTGATGATCGCCTCGGAATGATGCGTGGAATGGCGCGCGATATGCGCGACGGCGTCTTCAACGCTGTCTACTACGGCTACCGCCAGCACATAATCGAGAAATTCGGTGTCAAAATCCGCTTCGCCGGCAGCTTCGCCCGGAATGATCCGCCGCGCGCGTTCGTCCAGCAGCAGGCGGACGGGGGGCTTTCCGGCCTGTACGCGGCTGTCGGTCAGGCGGTCGCGCATGGCAGGCAGGAATACGGGCGCGATATCCCGGTGCACCAGGCAGACTTCCGCCGCGTTGCATACGGAAGGCCGGCTGCATTTTGCGTTTTCAAGGATGGACAGCGCCATCCCGGGATCGGCCTCCCGATCCACGTAGATATGGCAGATGCCGGTTCCGGTTTCGAGAACCGGCACTTTCGCGTTTTCCACACAGGCGCGGATGAGCCCCGCGCCGCCGCGCGGGATCAGCAGATCCACCAGTCCCCGGGCGTTCATCAGATCCTGCGCGGACTGACGCGAGGTGTCCGCGACGAGCATGAGCGTGTCGGAGGGAAGAGAAGCTTTTTCAAGTCCGCCGCGAAGCAGATCCACAATGGCCTGTGCGCTGCGGTGTGCCTCTTTTCCGCTGCGCAGCACGCATGCGGAGCCGGCTTTGACCGCAAGCGCCGCCGCGTCCGAGGTCACGTTCGGACGGCTTTCGTAGATGATGGCGATGACTCCCATCGGAACCGATATTTTTGTCAGCTCCAGGCCGTTCGGAAGCTTCGTGCGGGAAAGCACTTCACCGACCGGGTCGGGCAGCGCGGCCACGGCGCGGATGCCGTCGGCCATGGCGTCGATCCTGGACGCGTTCAGGGAGAGCCGGTCGATCATGACGGGGGAGATCAGACCGCGGGCCGCTTCCACGTCAGCCCGGTTGGCTGCGAGCACGGCGTCCTTTCCGCCTGCGAGCGCGTCCGCCATCGCGAGCAGCGCCGCGTTTTTCTGTTCCGTATCCGCTGCCGCAATCGCGGTGCGGGCGTCGGCGGCTTTTTTCAGCATTTCCGGTGTTGTCATTTTTTCCTCCCCACAAAGAGCGTTCCCGGCGTTTTTCCTTCCACGATGTCATACAGGGTTTCCGGGTGATTTCCGTTGGCGATCACCATGGAGCAGCCTTCCTTCATCACGATGGACGCCGCGCGAAGCTTGGTGGCCATGCCGCCGGTGCCGCGGCTTGTGCCGGCGCCGCCTGCGATTCGCTCGATCTCCGGTGTGATTTCACGGATCACCGGGATCAGCCGGGCGTCCGGATTCTTTCGCGGGTCCTCCGTATACAGACCGTCGATATCCGAAAACAGGATCAGCAGATCGGCCTTCACACAGACGGCGACGATGGCGCCGAGGGTATCGTTGTCTCCGACGGCGATCTCGGCCGTCGCCACGGTATCGTTTTCATTGATGACGGGCAGCGCGCCCAGGCTGAGCAGGCGCGTGAGCGTGTTTTCAAAATGCGTGCGCCTGACCGGGTTCTCCACATCGTCCGCCGTGAGCAGGATTTGGGCGACGGTGTGGCTGTACTGGGTAAAATACCGGTCGTATACATACATCAGCTCACACTGTCCCACCGCGGCGGCCGCCTGTTTGGTGGGAATATCCTCAGGCCTGCCGGGCAGGTTCATTTTGCCGACGCCCATGGCGATGGCGCCGGAGGAGACGAGGATGATCTCATGGCCCGCGTTTTTCAGATCGGCCAGTACTTTGACAAGCTCCTCCACCCGGCGGATATTCATTCTTCCGGAGGCGTGGGTGAGGGTAGAGGTGCCGATTTTGACCACCATCCGCATGGTTCGTTATCCTTTCATTTCCAGCGTTTTCCGGTATGCTTCCGTGACCGCGCGCATCACGTCGGCGCTGAACGCGCCCTCATACAGCGCGGCGACGCCCTCGATGGTGGTGCCGCCGGGAGAGCAGACCCGGTCCTTGAGCTCGGCGGGATGCACCCCGCTCTCCAGCACCATTTTGGCGGCGCCGAGCACCGTCTGCGCGGCGAAATCCTGCGCGGTCTTCCGGGGCAGCCCGCACGCGACGCCGCCGTCCGCGAGCGCTTCAATGAACAGATAAACATAAGCGGGCCCGCATCCGGATACCGCGGAAGCGGCGTCGATCAGGCCTTCCTGCATCGGCGTGACCAGCCCGGCCGCGCGCAGGAGCAGGGAAAAATCGCTCAGCTCCTGTTCCGTGGTTCCGCAGCCGCAGTACTGCACCACCCCTTCGCCCACCTGGCAGGGGATATTCGGCATCATGCGGATCAGCGGCGCATCAAAGCCCGCCATGGCGCGAAGCGTCTCACAGCTGAGCCCGGCGGCCATGCTGGCGAGCACAAAACGGTCCTTTCGGGCGCTCAGTACGGGATGAAGCGAGGAAAGCAGGGCTTTCATCATCTGCGGCTTGACGGCCAGGAAGATCAGATCGCAGGACTGCGCGAGGCGGGTATTCTCCGCCGTTTCCGCGCCCTTCAGACTTTCGGCGAGAGCCAGTGCTTTTTCCGGTACGGCATCGGACAGGAGCAGCGGCAGATCGGGATGACCCGCCCGCACGGATCTGATGATGGCGCTGCCCATATTGCCGGTGCCGATGATGCCGATTTTCCGGAACATTTTTTTGCCTCCTTATGTTGTTTCGTGCTGCGGATATGCAGAAGGACTGCCTGAAAGCGCGTCCGCGCCCGCGGCATATGTACACCGGGCGCGGACGGAGATCAATGCGGATTATACGGTCAGGATATACTGCGCCTGACCGTCGATGCGCTGCATGGGGCGTTTTTCCAGATGCAGCGTCTGTCTGGATACCGTCTGATCCGGCAGGACGATTTCAAGGTCATATTTGCCGTAAAAGCCCTTGAAGCGGGCACGGCCGTTATCGTCGGTTCCGACGGTGCCTTCGCTGTGCCACTCTTTTTCAAACAGGTTCCTGATCATCTTCAGCGCGGGCTTGGGGGTCATGTCGAAGCGCATCAGGCCGCCGGAGAGCACGTTTTCACCTTTGGTGAAATCGCCGGGCACGGCGCCGTGGGCATATCCGTCCACCGTGTTCCAGTAGATGACCGCTTCCATGCGCGGGATGCTGAACCAGATCGTGTAGAGGCGGCGCAGCAGTTCCGCCTGCAGATCCTCCGCGGCGGGGCTGTTTACCGCGTGGCAGGGGAAGGTCACCTCCGTCATCTGCACCGGGCAGCCGAACGCGTCATCAAAGGTGTCAAACACACGGAACATGTTCACCGGATCGGCCTGACGGCTCATGATCTGCGCCTCGTTTTCCGGAGTGGACCAGATATGATACTGGAAGCCCACCGTGTCGATGCGCGCGCCCTTGAGCTTCGCGCGTTCGATCTGCATGAAGTATTTGTTGCGGTTGTAATGGAAGGGCTCCCGGAAGGGCTCTCCGCCCTCGTTGCAGATCAGCTCGTTCTGCGGGAAAAGCCGCTCTGCCATGCGGAAGGAACGCTCCATGAATTCCGGATGGAAATACATTTTCGTGGTGGCTCTCTCCCAATAGGATTCGTTGGTGACTTCCCAGCCGGGGATGCGGCGGGCGTAGCGTTCCGCGCACTGACGAAAACGCTGCTCGAGCAGGTGCCACTGCTCCTCCGCGGTGTATTTGGCAAGCCAGGACGGGGAAAAGTGGTCATAGTGCAGGCAGTGCGCCTTCGGGGTGATGCCGTTTTCCTCGCAGTATTTCAGGCACAGATCCGGCGCGGGACGCCGGTACACTTTCGGGCTGTCCGCCGCGTAACGGGGATGGCCTTCGTCCGGCTCGAGCGTATCCCAGTAAAAAGGCAGGGTCGCGAAATTGAAATGCTTCGCGAACATGTCCCGGTAGATACGGTTCTTTTCTTCGCTTTCGAATTCGTCCAGCATGAACAGGTTCGCGCCGTAATGAAAATCGTGCGTACGCTGCGCAAAGCGGATCTGCGCGCCGCGGACAGGTTCGCCGCCGCTGTTCACAACGGAAATATCGGCAAAGCCTTTCCTGTGGTTCTCAATGCCGGCTCCGGTTCTGTCGCCGATCAGGTCTTCATTGTCAAGAAACGGTTTCAGTACGTACTCTTCGCGTGTCATGGCCTTCCTCCCTCATGGGATTTCCTTGAACGGAATCCGCTGAAGCTTATTATATGAAAGATGCGAATCAATTGTCAATTTCCTTTCAGAAAAAAGTTGCAAAGATCGCGAAAAGCTGATATACTATGCAGGATCACGCACGCGCGCCGATGGGCCGCTTGTGCCGGCAGAGCCGGTGACCGGAACCAGACGAAGCGCGCGGTGGATACAACAAGGAGGAAGAGACATGGCTGTTATCTCAATGAAGCACCTGCTGGAAGCAGGCGTCCACTTCGGACATCAGACCCGCCGCTGGAACCCGAAAATGGCTCCGTACATTTTCACGGAACGCAACGGCATCTACATCATCGACCTGCAGAAGACCGTCCGCAAGATCGACGAAGCGTACATGTTCGTGCGCAATCTTGCGATGGAAGGAAGCAGCGTGCTGTTCGTCGGCACGAAGAAGCAGGCGCAGGAGAGCATCGAATCCGAGGCGAAGCGCTGCAACCAGTACTATGTGAACAACCGCTGGCTCGGCGGCATGCTGACCAACTTCACCACCATCCGCTCCCGTGTGGACCGGCTCAACGAAATCGACCGCATGGAAGAAAACGGACAGTTTGACGTGCTTCCCAAGAAGGAAGTCATCAAGCTGCAGCATGAACGCGAAAAGCTGCAGAACAACCTGGGCGGTATCCGCGAAATGAAAAAACTGCCCGGCGCGCTGTTTGTGGTTGACCCGCGCAAGGAGCACATCGCGGTGGCGGAAGCCCGCACGCTGGGCATTCCGATCGTAGCGATCGTGGATACCAACTGCGATCCCGACGAAGTGGATTACGTGATCCCCGGCAACGACGACGCGATCCGCGCGGTCAAGCTGATCGCGGGCAAGATGGCGGACGCCGTTCTGGAAGGACGCCAGGGCGAACAGGACGCTGAGGAAGACACGGCGGAGCCCGCGGAAGCCGAAGCGGATACGGACGAAACGATCTGACGGAAGTACGGATACAGATAAGGGAGGATACTGATTATGGCTGCTGTAACTGCCGCGATGGTAAAGGAACTGCGTGAGCGCACGCAGGCCGGCATGATGGACTGCAAAAAAGCACTCGTTGAGAGTGACGGCGATATGGAAAAGGCGGTAACCTATCTGCGTGAGAAGGGACTTGCCGCCGCCGCGAAGAAATCGGGCCGCGTGGCGTCCGAAGGCGCTGTGGACAGCTATATCCACATGGGCGGAAAGATCGGCGTGCTGGTCGAAGTCAACTGCGAGACCGATTTCGTGGCCAAGACCGATACCTTCAAGAACCTCTGCCACGATGTGGCGCTGCAGATCGCGGCGACCAACCCCCTGTGCGTGAACAAGGAAGAAGTGGCGCCCGAAGTACTGGAGCATGAAAAAGAGATCCTGCGCGTGCAGGCCCTGAACGAAGGCAAGCCCGAGAAGATCATTGAGCGCATGGTGGAAGGCCGCATCGAGAAGTTCTACAAGGAAAACGTGCTGATGGAGCAGGCGTTTGTGAAGAACCCCGATATCAACATCGCGACCCTGGTGAACGAAGCGACCCTGGCCAGCGGAGAAAAGATTTCCATCCGCCGCTTTGTGCGCTTCGAGTGCGGTGAAGGCATCGAAAAGAAACAGTCAAACCTCGCGGAAGAAATCGCGGAGATGACGAAAAAGGCGTAAAGCCCTGAGAAAAAGCGGCTGCAAAGCCGCTTTTTCTTTATAAAAAGATGGGGGAAGTACGATGTACCGGAAAGTGCTGCTTAAGCTCAGCGGAGAAATGCTGGGACTGGACGGAAAACTGTTTGACCATGCGAAGATCGACGCGACCGCTTCCGTGCTCTGCCGCGCGGCGGAGCGCGGCATTGCGCTGGGGGTCGTGATCGGCGCGGGGAATATCTGGCGGGGACGTCAGGGTACGCATATGGACGCCGTGACGGCGGATCATATGGGCATGCTGGGGACCGTCATCAACTGTCTTGCGATGCGCGACGCGGTCGAGCGCTGCGGCGGAAAGGTGGAAATGATCTCCGCACTTGGGATCGATCATGTGTGCCGGGCCTGCTATCCCCATGAAGCGGCGGCCGCAATGCAGCCGGGGCAGATCGTGCTGTTTGCCGGAGGGACGGGGAACCCGTTTTTCTCCACGGATACGGGTGTGGTGCTGCGCGCGGCGGAAGTCGGCGCAGACGCCATCTTGCTTGCCAAGAACATCGACGGCGTCTATACCGCGGATCCCAGGAAAGACCCGCAGGCGAAGCTGATCCGGGAGATCAGCTATACGGAAGCGCAGGAGAAGCATCTGGGCGTGATGGACGCGGCGGCTTTCGCGATGTGCGCGGAGCAGAAGATCCCCGTCGTGCGGGTATTCGCGCTGGACGAGCCTGAAAACATCCTGAAAGTGCTGGACGGCGACCCGATGGGCACGGTACTGCATCCGCAGCAGGATTAAAGCCGCGGGCTGCCGCCGAAGAAAGCAGGAAAAGTATGAATACCTTCAAAAAGCATTTTCCCGGCATCATGGCCGGCGCGCTGGGCGAGGCGCTGCTGCGCGCGGCCGCGGTGATTCCGCTGTATATGATCCTGCGGGGCGCACCCTTCTTCGGATGGAAGCAGGGTGCCGCCGCGTGGGCCGGGGTTTTCCTGGCAGCGTTTGTTTTTCTGTGTCTGCCCTTCAGGCTGAAGGGGTATATGGGACTGCGGGCCCTGTGCGGCGGAGACGGCGCGGATATCGGCTACGGAGTTTGCCTGAAAGACGGAATCAGGCGTTTTGTGCGCGGCATTCTCTGGGGCATTCCTTTCCTGGCGGGCACCGTGTATCTGGTATGGGGATACCATACCCTGGATATGCCGTCCTTTTACGCCCTGTTCAAAACCCTGGGCGGCTACGTGGGCGGAAAGGCAGATGCCGGCGTGATGCTGATGCTCGCGCTGCTTGCCGTGCTCGGCATCATTTTTGCCTGGGGATGGTGGCTGGATATGCCGTCCGACTTCCTTTCCCATCGGGGAAGGCCGTTTGCGCGGAGCGGGAGCATCCGCCGGAAAAACGGAAGCGCGCTGCGGAAAAACGCCGTGATCCAGGCCCTGCTGCTGCTTCCCTCTGCCGTGCTGTTTCTGACTGTCCTTGCCTGGCATCTTGCTAAAGAAATCACGTGGGGCGCGGGCGCGTTCGCGGCGCTGCAGAGCGTTCTGGAACAGCTGGGAAAGCCTTTCTCAACCAGAGAACTGCTGCTGCTGGCGGCGATCCTGCTCATCGTGCATCTTCCGCTGTGCGCACTGCGAAAAACGAGGGACGCGGAACTGGTGTGCCGGCTCGAGGCCAGGGAATGAGGCTGGACCGCTATCTTTCCGCCCAGGGCTGCGGCAGCCGCAGCGAGGTGCGCGACCGGATCCGCGCCGGGGAAGTGCTGCTGGACGGGAAGAGCTGCCGGGATCCCGCGGCGGATATGACGGGACATACGGTGACGCTGCGCGGGCAGGAAGTGAAGGACCGGGGCGTCTTCTGCCTGATGATGAATAAGCCGGACGGGGTGCTGACCGCGGCGCGGGACGAAAGATGCCCGACGGTGATGGATCTGCTGCCCGAAAAACTGCGGCGGATGAAATGCATGCCTGTCGGGCGGCTGGACAAGGATACGACCGGGCTGCTGCTGTTCACCAACGACGGCCAGCTGGCGCACAGGCTGATCGCGCCGAAGCGGCATGTGGAAAAAGTATACCTGGCGCGGACGGGGCATACGCCGACGGCAGACGAAATCGCCGTGTTTTCCTCAGGGGTGGACCTGGGGGATTTTGTTGCCCTGCCCGCGCGGCTTTCCGCGGCGGGGGAGTGCGCGGCGCGCATTGCGGTGTGCGAAGGAAAGTTTCATCAGGTAAAGCGGATGATGGCCGCGGTGGGCAATGAAGTGATCGAACTGAAAAGGATCGCCTTCGGACCGATCGCACTGGACGAAAGCCTTGCCCCGGGCGCGTTCCGCTTTCTGGATGACGGGGAGCTTGCGGCGCTTCGGGAAGCGGCCGGAAGGAGCGAGGAATGAACGAACAGTACTTTGCGCAAAACCCAACCAGCGAGAGCAGGCCGGTTTCCTGCGTGTTTTCATACCGGGGGTGCGAACTGCGCTTTCTGACGGATTCCGGCGTTTTTTCCAGGGGTGAGGTGGATTATGGAACGGCGCTGCTGCTCAACACCCTCCCGGACATGCGCGGCGAGGTGCTGGACCTCGGGTGCGGCTGGGGCGCGATGGGGGTGGCGGTTGCAAAGAAATACCCCGACACGCACGTCGTGATGAGCGATGTGAACGAGCGCGCGCTCACGCTGGCCCGGCGGAACCTGCGGGAAAACCGCGTAACGGCGGACTGCGTGGCGTCGGACGGTTTTGCGGCTGTGGACGGGCAGTTTGACGCGATCCTGTTCAATCCGCCGATCCGGGCCGGAAAGGATGTTGTATACCGCCTGTTCAGCCAGTCCGCAGCCCATCTGAAGGAAGACGGATGCCTGTATATCGTGATCCGGAAACAGCAGGGAGCCGATTCCGCGCTGAAGTTTCTGAAGGAACACTATGAACAGGCAGAGATAATGGAGCGAAGCGCGGGCTACCGGGTGCTGCGCTGCATGAGGGGGATAAGGGAATGAAATACGACAGGAGCTTTTTTGACCGAGGACTGGAGCGGAAAAACACGAACTGCGAAAAATGGGACGGATTGCGCGGATTCCCGCCGGATACGGTGCCGCTGGGCGTGGCGGATATGGATTTCGCCGTGGCGGAGGAGGTCACGCAGGCAGTGACGGAACGCGCGGCGCATCCGAACTACGGTTACACGTTTCAGAGCGACGCGGAGAAGCGCGCGGCGGCGGATTTCTGGCACCGCCGTCACGGAACAGACTTCACCGCGGAGGAAACGGTGCTGCTTCCGTGCGTGATCACCGGTCAGAAAACCTGCGTTCAGCTGTTTTCGGAGCCGGGAGAGCGGATCGCGGTGCTTTCGCCCGTGTACGGACCGTTCTTCTCTTCTGTGACCCTGAACGGCAGGGAAGTGGCCGAATGCCCCGTAACGCAGGGAGCGGACGGCGTCTGGCGGATGGATTATGACAGGATCGAGGCCGCGTTCCGCGAAGGCGCGCGGATGCTGCTGCTGTGCAACCCGCACAATCCGCTGTCGCGCTGCTGGAAACGGGATGAGCTGGAACAGCTGCTCGCGCTGGCGCACCGCTGGGGCGTGACCGTGGTATCCGACGAGATCCACGCGGATTTCGTGTACGGCCCGGACGAGTTTGTATCCGTACAAAGCTTCGAGGCTTACCGGGAGGACTGCGTGTCGCTCTTCGCGGCAAGCAAAACCTTCAATATCGCGGGGCTGCAGATCGCGCACGCCGCGGCGTACGATCGGAAAAAGCGGGAGGCCATCCGCAGGCGGCTGATTGAAAACGGCGCGGTGTGCGGCAACATTTTCGCGGTCAGGGCGGAAAGCGCCGCCTTCGAATACGGGGACGCGTGGCTGGACGGCGTGACGGCCTATCTGACCGGAAACAGGAACCTTCTCCTGAAAACGGCGAAGGAACTGATGCCGAAGGCAAAGGTTTCGCCCATCAGCGCGACATACCTTGCGTGGTTTGACCTGACGGATTATAATATACCCTGTGACCGGATGCAGGAGGCTTTCCGAAAAGCCGGCGCGGCCGTTGTGCCGGGCAGCGTATTCGGGAAAGGAAACGAGAATTTCGTGCGTGTCAATTTCGGCTGTCCGGAGGCACAGATGCTGGAAGGACTGGAACGAATGGCAAAGGCACTGAAGGAGGCATAAAAAATGAGTGCGATGGAACTGACCTGTATCAATTGCCCGCTGGGATGCCGGCTGACGGCACAGGTGGAAAACGGCGAAGTGGTGAAGGTGGAAGGCAACAGCTGCAAACGCGGCGAAACCTACGCGAAACAGGAATGTGTCGCGCCGATGCGCATGATCACGGCGTCCGCGCCGGTGAAGGACAGCGACATCCCCGTGAGCGTCAAAACAGCGTCCCCGGTTCCAAAGGAAAAGATATTCGACTGCATGCAGGCAATCCTGCATACGCCGTTTGAAAAACCGATCCGGCAGGGACAGGTACTGATCCATGACGTCTGCGCGACCGGTGTGGACGTGATCGCGACAAGGGGTGTGGAATGATGCGGCCGGAACCTGAGGTGATGCTTCCGGCGTACCGGCACGGCGCGCAAACCCCCTGGGGCGGGGACGGGCTCGGCAGGGTATACGGGAAAGACATCCCGGACGAGAGGACCGGCGAAAGCCTTGAGGTGAGCGTGATCCCGGGCCTGAACAGCCGCCTGAGGGACGGAGAGGAGCTTGGCGCGTGGCTGCGCCGATGGGGAACAGCCGCCGCGGGAAGCGATTATCCGGACGAATTTCCCCTGCTGCTGAAGCTGATCGACGCCCGCGATACGCTGTCTGTGCAGGTGCATCCGGACGACGCGTATGCGCGGCGTGTGGAGAACAAACTCGGCAAAACGGAAGCCTGGGTGATCCTGCACGCGGAGAAGGACAGCTTCCTCGTATACGGCACGGTGCCGGGGACCGGGAAAGAAGCACTGAAAGCGGCCTCCCGCGAGGGGAAGGCCGTGGAAAAGCTGCTGCGCAGGGTGCCGGTGCACGAGGGAGAGGTATACTATATCCCCTCCGGAACGGTGCACGCGATCGGCGCCGGGCTGACGCTGTACGAGATCCAGCAGTCCAGCGACGTGACGTACCGCTTTTACGACTGGGACCGGACGGATAAAAACGGGAACAAACGGGAACTGCATATCGATAAAGCAGTCGATGTGACCGACGTCGGTTTCCGGGCGGATGCGGCCGTGCCGTGCGTGATCGCGCCGGGACGGGAAATGCTGCTGGACACCCCGTTTTTTCTGCTTGAGCGGTGGACGGACTGCAAAGCGGTTCTTGAGGCGGACACGCGGCGGTTCCGGATGCTGACGGCGCTGGAGAAAACGAAGGTATCCTGGAATGAAAAGGAAGAGACGCTCCTTCCGGGGCAGACGATGTTCATTCCGGCGATGACCCCGACGCTGCGGATCGAAACCGGGAAAATGCTGCTGGGATATCCCGCGTACAGGCAGAAAACATCGGAGGCATGAACGGGATGCGGGAATGGATCGCGGAACTGCAGACGCGGGTAACGGACTGTATATACCGGGAAGGGGAGCCCCTTTCCGGTTATACCACGTTCAGGATCGGCGGAAAGGCTGCGCTGCTCGCGGAGCCCGCGCATGAGGAAGCGCTGTGCGCGCTGATTGCCTTTGCCCGGGCGGAGCGGGTTCCCTGCCTTTTGATCGGGAACGGCTCCAATCTGCTGATCCCGGACGAGGGGTTCGACGGACTGGTGATCCTGCCTGCCCGCCTGAACCGGATCGACGCGCGGCAGGACACTTTGACGGCGCAGTGCGGCGCGATGCTCGGCACCCTGACACAGAAGGCGCTCGAGTGCGGCCTGGGCGGGCTTGCGAGCCTGACCGGGATCCCGGGCACGGTGGGAGGCGCCGTCTATATGAACGCGGGCGCTTTCGGAAGCCAGATCAGCGACACGGTAAGCGAAGTGCGCGCGCTCTGCGGCGGCGAGATCCGCACGATCCCCGTTTCGGAAGCGCGGTTCGGATACCGCAGGAGCATTTTTGCATCGGAAGGGATGACAGTTCTTTCGGCTGTGTTCTCCCTCGGGAAGGACAGTGAAGAGAGCATCCGCCGCAGGATG
Organism: uncultured Eubacteriales bacterium; assembly: GCA_902796115.1. Taxonomy (GTDB): domain Bacteria; phylum Bacillota; class Clostridia; order Christensenellales; family Aristaeellaceae; genus RUG756. The sequence continues at coordinate 1,444 of CADBNX010000349.1, read as the reverse complement.
GGGGAAGTCATGGAAATGCGGCGGCAGAAGCAGCCGCTGGAGTATCCGAGCGCCGGTTCTTTTTTCAAGCGTCCGGAAGGGCATTTTGCGGGCGCGCTGATCGAACAGGCCGGATTAAAGGGCGAAAGAGTGGGCAATGCCGCCGTCAGTGAGAAACACGCGGGTTTTCTGATCAATCTGGGCGGCGCGACCTGCGCCGATGTGCTGGCCCTGATGCGTCTCGTACAGAAAAGAGTGTTTGATATGTCCGGCGTCATGCTGGAGCCGGAAGTGAAGATCATCGGCAGGGAAAATGTCGTTTTCTGAGGAAGTAAAAGAAGAACTCTGCCGCGTCAGGACACAGAACGCCTGCTGTGTGCTGAGTGAATTGAGCGCGGTCACGCAGAGCACCGCTTCGCTTGCGCTGTCGGGCGGCAGGTTCTGCCTTATCTGGCGCATGGAGCATATCGCGCTTGCGAGAAGGGTGCTGACGCTGCTGAAACAGCACCTGGACGTCAGTGCACAGATGGAGTATACGCTTATCCCGCAATTCGGGGGAAGACGCATCTGCGAGCTGAAGCTGGACGCAAAGGACAGCGAAAAGGTATTGCTGGCACTCGGGATGATGAAGGCGGACGGCAGCGGCTTCAACCTCGGCGCGAGAAATATGTCCTCCGGGCGAAAATGCTGCCGCGGCGCGTACCTGCGCGGCTTTTTTTTGTCTTCCGGCTATCTGCTTACCCCGGAAAAGGGCTACAGGCTGGAAATCATTCTGGATTCGCGGGAAAAGGCGGAAGCGGTGCAGCACATTTTGCAGATGAACGGGATCTGGGGCGCCGCGTGCCGGCAGCAAAAAGAAAAATTTCATGTCACCACGGAATCGGGTGATGAGGTGATCGCGGCGCTGACGGTCATGGGAGCGGTCAACGCCATGATGAGAATGGAAAACATCCGCATTGAAAAGGAATCCAAAAACCGTGCCAACCGCGCGTTCAACTGCGACCAGTCCAATCTGCGCAAGCAGCTGGCGAAGGCAAAGGCGGAAGCGGATCTGATCGGGGAATACCTGGAAGCGCATACGCTGGAAGAGCTTCCGGAAAAGCTGCGCGAAGTCGCCCGGGCCAGAATGGAAAACCCGACGGCGTCGCTGGAGGAACTGACACAGGCTTTGCCCTCCCCGATCACAAAATCGGGGCTGTACCACCGTATGCAGCAGCTGATGAAACTGATCGGATAAACGGGCAGGGCGGCCGCTGCGGGCTCGCGCACCGGATGTGTGTCAGACGGAACCGTCCGATGACAGATCGAACGGAACAAAAACAGGGAATGGCATGATGCCATTCCCTGAAAATGATGAACCTGTCTGCAGACTGAACCCGATTACGCTTCGACCGTACGGGTGACGGCGCCGGCGCCGACGGTGTGGCCGCCTTCGCGGATAGCGAAACGCAGACCGGCTTCGATA
>CADBNX010000348.1 GCA_902796115.1 uncultured Eubacteriales bacterium | reverse complement strand
CTTTTCCTTCACCATGATGTTCGGCGGCGGCATGATCCCGCACTATCTGCTGATGCGCGATCTGAAGCTGCTCAACACCGTGTGGGTCATGCTGATCCCGGGCGCGATGGCGGTCTATCAGATGATCGTGACGCGCACCTTCATCCAGAGCACCATTCCGGAGGATCTGCTCGAGGCTACGCAGGTGGACGGGTGCAATGATTTCCGGTTCTTCTTCCAGTTTGTGCTGCCCCTCTCGAAGGCGGTCATCGCCGTCATCGCGATGCAGTACGCGATCGGGCACTGGAACGACTATTTCAACGCGTTCCTCTACCTGAGCAAGGAGGAGCTCTATCCGCTGCAGATCCTGCTGCGCAAGATCCTGGTCATGAGCCAGATCGCCGCGAGCGATATCGAGGATCCGGACCTCGCGACCGCGATGATCGGCCTGGCGGACCTTCTGAAATACGCGCTGATCGTCGTCGCGACCGCGCCCATCCTGTGCGTATATCCCTTCATCCAGAAGTATTTTGTGAAGGGCGTCATGATCGGGTCGCTGAAAGGATAGAATATGAAAAAAATACGTGTCGGCAGCATCGGAATCGGCGGGATCAGCCGTGGGGTGCATCTTCCGGGCATCGCGAAAAGCCCGGATCTGGAGGTGGCCGCGGTATGTGATATCCGGCCCGAGGCGCTCGAGTTTGCGCAGCGCGCGTACGGCGTCAAAAAGGAGTGCTGCTTTGAGAAGTATGAGGACCTGATATGCTGTCCGGAAGTGGACGCGGTGGATATATCGACTCCCAACTGCTTCCACTTTGAAATGGCGATGGCGGCCGTGAAGGCGGGAAAGCCCTACGCGGTGGAAAAGCCGATGACAATGGATCCCGCGCAGGCTGAAAAACTTGCCGCCGCGACGCGGGAGGCCGGGGTGAAGAGCATGGTCTGCTTTTCCTACCGGTACAAATCCGCTGCCCGCTATATGCGGGACCTGATCCGGAAGGGGACCCTGGGCAGGATCTATCACATCGATATGGAGTATTACCAGGCGTGGGGGCTTCCGCTGTTCGGCACGCCGAAGGTGTGGCGCTTTGATAAGGCGCAGGCCGCTTCCGGTGCGCTGGGCGACCTTGGCAGCCACGGACTGGATCTTGTCCGCTTTGTGACGGGACATGGCTATACCCGCGTGACCGGGCATACGGGCACCTTTACGGACGCACGCCCGGATCCGGTGACGGGCGGGATGAGTACGGTGGACGTGGACGATTTCTCGAACGCGATGGCGGAAATGGACGACGGAACGGCCGTGACGTTCCGGATCACGCGCTTTGCGTACGGGCGCGGCAATTATCAGATGATGGAGGTTTACGGCGAAAAAGGCGCACTCATATATACCCTGGACGAAAACGGACAGGGGCAGGACAGCCTGCGCGTGTGCCTGGAGCCGCTGGGAAGGGACAATCAGCAGTTTGAAACCGTGCGGGTCCCGGGACGGTATCGCGCCGATCAGATGCAGAGCTTCGCGGATCTGCTCCTCGGCCGCGGCGACGGCCTGACCGCGGACGTGGGGGACGGACTGCGCAATATGCGCGATGTGGACGCCGTGCTCCGCTCCGCCGCGTCCGGATCCTGGCAGCGCGTGGAATAGGAAAAATCAGGACAGTGCACGGCGGGGACTGATCGGAATCGGATCAGTCCCCGCCTGTCTGAAAATGGTTTGCGGGAGCGGCCGCTTCAGGCGCCGAACAGCGCCGCGGCCTTTTCCATCCGCTCCGCCGCCTTCACCCCGAACGGGCACCGGCTTTCGCAGCCCCGACAGCCGATGCACTCGCCGGCATGATGCTCCAGCGACAGGTAATGCGCTTTCAGGGAAGAAGGCACCTCAGGCTGCATGACGGCAAGATCGTACAGCTTGTTCACCATGGCGATGTCGATCTGAGCGGGACAGGGCAGGCAGTGCCCGCAGTAGGTGCATTCCCCGCCGGCGAAGGCATGCTTCGGCGCGCCCGCGAGCACGCCGGCGTAATCCTTTTCGGAGTCGGACGCGGTTTCGTACGCCGCGGCGGCGTCCGCCTGCTCCGGGGTGTCATAACCGCACAGGACGGAGGCGACGCCCGGCCGGGTGAGGCAGTAATGGATGCACTGCACCGGGGTAAGCGCCGTGCCGAAGGGGGAGCGCCGCGCGTCAAACAGCCTTCCGCCGCCGAAGGGCTTCATGCACGTGATGCCGACGCCGCGCTGCTCGCATATCCTGTACGCCTCCGCGCGCGCGGGATCGATCCCGTTCAGCCCTTCCGCGTAGCTGTCCGCGAAGAAGCGGTCGATATCGTCCGTGGGCGGCATCAGGTCGAAAGCGGGGTTGACGCTGAACAGGATCATTTCCACGAGGCCGCTTTCGGCGGCTTTTTTCGCAATGTCGGTATTGTGCGTGGACAGGCCGATGTGCCGGATTTTCCCCTGCGCTTTCAGCTCCTGCACATAATCCAGGTAGGGACCGGGCCGGGATACCTCTTCCCAGTCGCGTTCCTGATCCACATAATGGATCATGCCGAGCTCCACATAATCCGTCCCGAGGCGGCGCAGCAGATCCTCAAACGCGGCGCGGCACGCCGCGGCGTCCCGGGTGCGCACGTACTGCCCGTTCTGATAGGTGGAACCGATATGGCCCTGCACGATCCATCCCGCCGGATCCTCCGCGATGCCCTTTCCGATGATATCCCGGGATTTGGGGTCCGGCATCCAGCAGTCGATGATGTTGATGCCGAGGCTGTGCGCGTGCCTGATCAGGGCGGCTG
>CADBNX010000347.1 GCA_902796115.1 uncultured Eubacteriales bacterium | reverse complement strand
TTTCTCATTATTTCTCACTTTTTCATCAGTTTCATTGCCGAGCCCGGTTTTGAAAAGCAGCCGCCCTTCCCCCGGCTCAGGAGGCCGTCCGCGGCGGGATATGAAAAACGCCCGTGCCGTATTCCTCATAACGGTCGCGGGCGTTCTTTTTGCGGCTGTACCGCTTTTTGCTGTCAACGGTCCTTGTAACGGGGCTGAAATCCCACGTCTTCCGGCGCTGACGGTCCAGCTCTTTCCGGGCTTTTTTGCTCAGTTTTTCTTTCGGAACAAATCCGGCCATATGCATCACTCCTTTCGTATGGCGCAGCGTGCATTGTAACACGATCAGGAAACAATGGCAAGGCCTCTGTCGGCCTGCAGAGTCATTTACAGAACTTCTTTACTTGGGGGAAACCGCTCTTTGGTGCCCAAAGAGCGGGTTCCCCCAAGCCCCCTTCCGAGAAAGGCGTATTCATGAGGATATACCACGCTGTCCGCTGCAAAATATGTTATAATGTCCATGCGCTTCGGACGCAGCCGGAACGGGAGGAATACGCATGAAACCCGAGGAATTGCGGAAACAATGGGAACAGGAAGAGCGCACCGCGCACATCAGCGGATGGGATTTTTCCCACATCGAAGGCCGGTACGAAGAAGGACACGATCTCCCCTGGGATTACGGTGTCCTGATCCGCCGGCATCTGAAACCGGCCATGAAGCTGCTGGACTATGACACGGGCGGCGGAGAATTCCTGCTTTCGCTGGGGCATCCGTACGCGAACACCGCCGCCACCGAGGGCTATCCCCCGAATGTGGAGCTGTGCCGGAAAAAACTGATCCCGCTGGGGATCGATCTGCGGGAATGCGCCGACGCGGCCCGTATCCCCTTTGCGGACGCTTCCTTCGATATGGTGATCAACCGCCACGGCGATTTCTGCCCGCGGGAATTATTCCGCCTGCTGAAGCCGGGCGGCTTATTCATCACCCAGCAGGTGGGCGATGAAAACGACCGGGATCTGGTGCGGATGGTCCTTCCGGATGCGGAAATGCCGTTTCCCGGCCGGCATCTCTCCGTGCAGCAGAAGGCTTTTGAAGAAGCGGGCTTTACGGTCCTCACGGCGGACGAAGCTTTCCGGCCGATCCGGTTTTATGACGTCGGCGCGTTTGTGTGGTTTGCCCGCATCATCGAATGGGAATTCCCGGGTTTTTCCGTGGACCGGTGTTTTGAGCGCCTGCTGCACATGCAGGAAATCATCGATGGCGGGGGTGTGATCGAGGGGACCGCCCACCGTTACCTGATCGCCGCGCAAAAGCCGCAATAAGGGGCAGTCCCTTACGAGTTTTTTTTGCCCGGGGGAAGCCGCTCCTTGGTGCCCAAAGAGCGGTTTCCCCCGAACCCCTTTCCGGGAAAGGCGAGTATCAGGGAAGGACTGATTTCATGAGGCGGTCGGATTGCGAGCAGATTTTTTGTCCTGATGAAGCTGAACGGAGGGAGGCGCAGCAGCGCTGCGTTGACGGGAATGAGGCAAAATCAGGGCGGAAAAGATGCCGCAAGGCATCGCCGCTGCGTTAATCAGCGTTTCCTCAGACGACAGAGAAGGCTCCTCTGTGATTCCCAGAAGCGTCAGGGAGGCAAACGAATGCGGCCGGCACAGCTGAGAAGCACAGGTCCTTTTCCGTTTCAGCAGACAGCCGCACCCAATCAAAAAACCGGCCTGTACAGACCGGTTTCTTGATTGTCTGATTTTGCCGGCGGAGCTCCGCGCAGGTTCGACCGACGGGATCGTCCGCCGGGCAGACCGTCAGGCGTATGCTCAGTAGGCGGTGACGGCGCTCGCGTCGACGCAGACGGCCGGGCGCACCACACCGTAGTCATGGTGGATATAGCAGGTGTCAAACTGGCGGTCGGCACTGACGACTGCCGCGTTGTTGCGGAACGCGGAGGTGCGCAGCCAGTACCAGCAGGTACGCACGCCGTTATGCCTTTCCGTATAAACGTCTTTATCCAGGGTGTACTGGGAGGGCGTGCAGTAAAGGTCATTATCGCTCACCAGCTCGTTCATTTCCTTATAGCTTGGCAGGAACACCATATCCTGGCAGACGTCGCCGTAGCGCTTGCCGCTGTTCCAGGCCGGATTGGAGTGTTCGAGCGTGTCTTCCACTTCTGTCAGGATGATGGCATCCCGCTCCGAGGCGTCGAAAGCGGCGTACAGGAACACCTCGTTGAGCCATTCGCGCAGCTCGCTGCCTTTCCAGCTGGTTCCGTCGCTGCTTTTATGGAAACGATGCCTGTCCAGTCCCTTTTCGCTCAGCAGCATCAGGTCATCCCCTTCGGCCTTCAACACGATCCAGCAGATTTTTTCCGCTCCGTTCCTCGCATTGCCGTCCTGCTCGTAATGGCCGAAGTACACACGGTCGCCCGGTTTGAAGCTGTCCGCCAGCGCCGATGCGATCCCAAGCGTCATCACCAGTGCCAGAAGCACCGCAGTCAGTTTTTTCATGCCATGAATCCTCCTTTATGGGCTGATCTGCCGCCGGCAGCGCCCTGATATGATGGCATTGTACCACACCGGCGCGTTATGTTCAAGGATATCTTAAGCCTGAAAGCTGATTCTGGCTGCTCCGGATACCGTGGTCGCCCGGACGGTCTGTGTGCCCGTGCCCCACTGCAGCCTTCTCTCCTCACGGAGACAGGAATCCCCCGTATCCAGTTCCAGGCTGCCGGATGCGGTATTCATCTGCACGGCATACAGTTCCCCATGCGACAGCACGGCCGTGATATCGCCGGAAGTCGAAACCAGGCTCAGCTTTTCAGGCGCACCGCCGCGCAGGGAAATATCCCCGGAGGAAGCGGTAGCGCTGATGACCCGCGTGTTTTCGCATTTCATTTCGATATCCCCGGACGCGGTCGAAACCGTGATTTCTTCCCCCGCGGACGCGCGCAGCGTGATATCGCCGCTGGAGGAGGCAAGACTGACGGAGCCTTCGGCTTCCCCGCAGGTGATTTCCTGGTCTCCGGACGCGGTATTCACCACAATGCTTCCCGCTTTTTCGGTCTTCAGGGTGCAGTCGCCGCTGCCGGAGCGCATGCGGCAGCTGCCCGCAAGCT
>CADBNX010000346.1 GCA_902796115.1 uncultured Eubacteriales bacterium | reverse complement strand
TGATACACGATAAAATAAATCAGCACCGGCAGAAACATCAGATAAAGCTGCCAGTTCCTCACGATCATCGTTCTGCGGTATCGCAGGGTATTCCTGCGCACCAGGCTTCTCTCCGCCACGGCATCCGCCTCCCGTCAGCGTTTTTATATTTTTATTATAACCGATAACACATGAGGGGTCAAGAAGAAGCTTCCCAGCAAAATGGAAAGGCAACCGTCCTTCTGTCCGGTTTTGCGCTGTACAATACGTTTTACAGATCTTTTAAGCGGCATTTCGTCTGCTCTCCGCTTGAACACAGAGAACAAATGGAAAAATTAATAAAGTTCCACATCACTTTCAGCGTAATGTCATCAAAAAAGTTCGATTTAGCTAAAAGTGATCTTGACTTTTAGCTAAATCTATATTATGCTTTTGATCGCAGATGAAACCGGCAGATGTGTTTTCAGCCGGAATCCATGAAAGGACAGAACACAGAAATGATTCGGGAAAAACTGATTGCAAGAGAAAAAGAAATTCATCGTTTGCAGAATTGTGTCAGGGAGCAGCTTCCTCAGCTGATTATTCTGTATGGAAGAAGACGAGTTGGCAAAACCTATCTGATCAACAGTTTCTTCGAAAAGCGTTTTGATTTCAAAATCACAGGCGTATATCAGGAAAAGAAAGAGACGCAGCTGCGTTATTTTGCCGAGGAGCTTTCCGGTCAGACAAAAAAGACAATCACGCCTCCGAAAGACTGGATTGCCGCATTCAGACTGCTCAGAGACTATTTGTCTTCTTTGCCGAAAGACGAAAAACATGTCGTATTCTTTGATGAGCTTCCCTGGCTGGATACCATGCATTCCGGCTTTCTGCCTGCTTTTGAACACTTTTGGAATGATTTCGGCTGTACGCTGAACAATCTGGTTTTTGTAGCCTGCGGCTCTGCCACTTCCTGGATGACAAAGAAGATCGCCAGTAACAAAGGCGGCTTGTTCAACCGGCAGACATGCAGCATTTACCTGCAGCCGTTTACCCTTCGGGAGACTGAGATGTATTTGCGTGCAAGAGGAATTGAGTGGTCGAGATACGATATTGCCGAATGCTATATGATATTGGGCGGCATCCCCTATTATCTGAGCTTGCTTGAACCGGATAAATCGTTAGCAGAAAACATCGATAATCTGTTTTTTCGCAAAAGGGCAGAATTATGGAATGAATTTGATCACTTATACAAAACGCTTTTCACCAACAGCGAGCCGTATATCAGGATTGCGGAAGCGCTGAGCAAAAAGCGAAGCGGCCTGACCAGAAACGATATCATTCATGAAACGAATATGCTGAATAACGGTGTCCTTACGGAAATGCTGAACAATCTGGAAAGCTCCGGCTTTCTGCGGGTTTCGAACAGTTTTGGAAAGCAAAAGAAGGAAACCAGATATCAGCTGTGTGATTATTATTCGCTTTTTTATTTCCGTTATTTGAAGGATTTTCACGGGAGAGATGAGCATTACTGGAGCCATATTGCAGGCAGTCCGTCAAAAAACACATGGACCGGATTGACTTTTGAACAGGTCTGCCTGGATCATATTCAGCAGATCAAAAAGAAAATCGGGATTTCCGGGGTTCTGTCTGAAGAGTTTGCCTGGATCGCCAAAGGAAATGATGAGAGCCGCGGCGCACAGATCGATCTTGTGATCGATCGGCGTGATCATGTGATTGATCTGTGCGAAATCAAATACTCCGAAAGAGAATTCACCATCGATAAAGCCTATGACCGGATTCTGCGGAACAAGCGGGAAATATTCCGTGAAAACACAGGAACGAAAAAAACCGTTCAGCTTGTGCTTATATCCACTTATGGAATCAAGCTGAATCAGTACAGCAGTCTGATCAGCAATCAGGTGCTGCTGGATGATCTGTTTGCGGAGACATAACGGAATGACCGTTTCTGCTTCAGGTATCCCCGATCATCTCCATCGCCGCGACACACCGGAGCATTTCGGGTTCGATCACCTCGCGGCCGTAGGCATCCAGAAACCGGTCTGACCAGCGGGTCGTTTTCAGGTTATACGCCAGCGTCCAGATTCCCCAGACCAGATCGATATGCCGGTCCGAAATGCCCGCGTTTCCGACATCGATAAAGCCGGAGAGACGCCAGTGATCCAGAAGAATATTGGGCAGGCAGTAATCCCCGTGGATCAGCACGTCTTTCTTCAGCAGGGGAAGCCCGCGCTCGGCGCACTTCCACGCTTCCTCTCCGGAGGAAAACACCCATTGTTCCCGGAACAGCTCCGGTTCGTATCTGCCATGGCTGTATCCGGAGCGGACAAGCGCACGGTAAGCGTCAAGCCGGTCCTTCGCCGGACAGTCCTCCGCCCGGATCTCATGCAGCCTTCTCAGCGCCGTTCCGATCGTATCGCACAGTCTTTCCGGCTCTTTTCGGTACATTTCATGGGTGCAGTCCTCGCCGGGAATGCGCCGGGTCAGGAGCCAGTCATGCAGATCCTCGCTTACGTAGGACAGCACTTCCGCGGACAGTCCCAGAGAATGATAGTAGGCGGTCATCACCGCTTCCTCTTTCAGTTTCCCGGCGGAAGACCGTTTCAGGAATAAACCGCCCTCCCTGTCGATCAAATAAACCTTCGCTTCTTCGGAACAGCTGCTGTCATACACATC
>CADBNX010000345.1 GCA_902796115.1 uncultured Eubacteriales bacterium | reverse complement strand
TCCTTCGTATGGATGACGATCTCGCCCACTTCGCCGTTGGGCACCGGATTGCCGTCCGGATCCACGATATCCACGTCGTACTGCGGATTGACCTTGCCCATGGAGCCGATCTTGGGCACCGTGCCGTACAGGTTGGCGATGGTCAGGGTCGTCTCCGTCTGGCCGAAGCCTTCCATGATCTTGAGGCCGGTCGCCTTTTCAAACTGCCGGTACACCTCCGGGTTCAGCGCCTCGCCCGCCGTGGTCATATGGTGGATGCTGCTCAGGTCATAACGGGAAAGATCCTCCTTGATGAACATGCGCAGCATGGTGGGCGGCGCGCAGAAAGTGGTGATATTGTGTTTTTTGAACATCGGCAGGATATCCGCCGCGTCGAACCGGTCGAAATCATATACGAACACCGCGCCCTCGCACAGCCACTGACCGTACAGCTTGCCCCAGAGGGACTTGCCCCATCCGGTATCGGATATCGTGAAGTGCAGCCCGTCCCGCTCGCAGCAGTGCCAGTATTTGGCGGTCACGAAATGTCCCAGCGCGTAGGTATGCTTGTGCGCGGCCATTTTGGGGTTGCCCGTCGTTCCGGAAGTGAAGAACATCACCGCGATGTCGTCCCCTGCGGAGGCATCCTCGCTGCGCTCGAACTTGCGCGAGAAGAGCCGGTATTCCTCATTGAAATCATGCCAGCCTTCCCGTTTGCCGTTCACCATGATCAGCGTCTGCACGCTCGGGCAGTTTTTCGCCGCTGCCTCGGCAAGCTCCGCCGTATCCCCGTCCCCGGTGCATACGATGGCCTTGACGCCGGCTGAGTTGAAACGGTATTCGAAGTCGTGCTGCTTGAGCTGGTTCGTGGCCGGGATCGCGATGGCGCCCAGCTTATGCAGTGCGACCATCGCGAACCAGAACTGGTAGTGCCGCTTGAGCACCAGCATCACGCGGTCGCCCCTGCGGATGCCCAGGGAGGTGAAATAATTGGCGCACTGGCTGGAGGCGTGCTTGATCTCCCGGAAGGTGAAGCGCCGCTCCTCGTGGTGCTTGTCCACATAGAGCATGGCCAGCTTGTCCGGATACGCCTTCGCGATTTCGTCCACGATATCGAACCCGAAGTTGAACGTCTCCGTGTTCCTGAACCGGATGGACTTCAGCCTTCCCGCCTCGTCTTCCTCGGTTTCGATGAATTTCTCCGCGATCAGCTTCTCTTCCCGGCGGAGCGGCAGCGCGGCTTCCGTTTCTTCCGTTTCCTGCCGACCTTCTCCCGGAAGCACCACCGCGCAGAACACGCAGTCCGCGCCATCCACGGCGATCATCCCGTGCGGCAGCGAAGAATTGTAGTAAATGCTGTCCCCTTCGTGCAGGATCTCGGTATGCTCGCCCACCTGCACCTTCAGGCTTCCCTGCAGCACCAGGTCAAATTCCTGTCCCTGATGCGTGGTCAGATGGATCGGCGCGTTCTGCTGCGCTTCCGAGTATTCATAGCGCACCCAGTAAGGCTCCGCGATCTTATCCCGGAATTTCGGCGCAAGGTTCGATATCGCGATCCCGGCTTCCCGGGCCGTGGATTCGCCGTGCCCCCTGCGGGTCACGGTATAGGAGGAAAGGAACGCGTTGTGGCCTTCCAGCAGCTCCGTCAGTTCCATGTTGAAAGCCTGCGCGCACTTGTAAATGAAGGTAAACGGCATATCCGCCCTTCCGCCTTCATACCGCAGGTAGTCTTCCTGCGACACCTCGGTTTTCTCCGTCATGTCCGCGACGGTCCAGCCCATCACCTCGCGCATTTCACGGATACGGGACGCCACCTGGCCCAGCTGCTTCAGATCGGTCTGCGTTGCCATCTTGCACCTCCTAAAATAAAGACCCGTCTCGCTTTGAGACGGGTCATAGCTGACTCGCGGTACCACTCAAATTGTGCTTTCGCACCCCTTCAGGCGCCATCACGCCCTATGCTCTTACGCGGCAGTCACGGGAAACGCCTACTTGCTTTCGCTTTCGGATTTCCGGCTCGGAAGTGATGGGATTCAGCTTCAGTCTGCCGGGCTTTCACCCTCCCCGGCTCGCTTTGGGACCTCCCGCTGTTCCGTCTTCGTCACAGCCTTTCTATGAACTTAACGGCATTCTATCAC
>CADBNX010000344.1 GCA_902796115.1 uncultured Eubacteriales bacterium | reverse complement strand
CTGTTTGAGGAAATCCGCGGTGAAATCGAAAAGCAGATCGGCCGCCTTCAGAAAACCGCGCTTGGGTATAAAACGCTGGACGCGCTGCTCAGTCTGTCGAAAGCCGCGTCCGAAAACCACTACGCGCGTCCGGAGATCGCGGCCGACGGGGAGCTTTCCATTACCGACGGACGGCACCCTGTCGTCGAAAAAAAGCTGCAGGACGGTTTTGTGCCCAACGATACCCTGATGGATAACGCGTCCCGCCGCATGCACATTATCACGGGTCCCAACATGGCCGGCAAATCCACCTATATGCGTCAGGTGGCGCTGATCGTACTGATGGCGCATATGGGCTCATTCGTACCCGCGGCCGCGGCGAGGATCCCGATGACCGACTGCGTATATACCCGCGTCGGCGCGTCCGATGATCTCGCTTCCGGGCAATCCACCTTTATGGTGGAAATGTCCGAAATGGCGTATATCCTGCGGAGCGCGACTGCCTCGTCCCTGGTGATTCTGGACGAGATCGGACGCGGTACCAGCACTTTCGACGGACTGAGCATCGCCTGGGCAACGGTGGAATACCTGTGCGACCCGAAAAAGAGCGGCGCGAAAACGCTGTTTGCCACTCATTATCACGAGCTGTCCGAACTGGAAGGCCATCTGGACGGCGTGGTCAATTTCTGCGTCGCGGTCAAGGAAGTCGGCGAAGAAGTGCTCTTTCTGCGCAAGATCCGTCCGGGCGGCGCGGATAAAAGCTTCGGTGTTTACGTGGCAAGGCTCGCCGGTGTGCCAAAGAGCGTCATTGCCCGCGCCCACGAAATCGAAGCGCGGCTGGAAGTACGGGAAGGCGCGCAGGGCAGTATCGGTCAGAACATCATCACGGCCGGCAAAAAAATGCAGCGCCAGCAGATCGATATGACCAATTATCAGCAGGTTGAGCTCATTGAGGAAATCCGTGCGCTTGATGTGATGGCAATGACCCCGATGGACGCGCTCAACAAACTGTACGTGCTCAAGGAAAAAGCACTCAGACTGTAGGAGGATGCATGGCAGGCGGAATCATTCGTCCGCTTCCGCCCGAGGTGATCGGGCAGATTGCGGCAGGCGAGGTTGTGGAGCGTCCGGCTTCCGCCATCAAGGAACTGGTGGAAAACAGCATCGACGCGGGCGCCAGCAGTATCGCGGTGGATCTGCGCGACGGAGGGCTGACAAGCTTCCGCGTAACGGATAACGGGCAGGGGATCCCGCGTGAGGATATCGCGATGGCTTTTGCCCGTCATGCCACCAGCAAAATCCGAAACGCGGAAGATCTTTGGGGCGTTCGTTCGCTCGGTTTTCGCGGTGAAGCGCTCGCTTCCATCGCGGCGGTGTCAAAAGTCACCTGTCTCACCCGCCGCCGGAACGAGGAAAGCGGTATCCGCGCGGTCAATGAAGGCGGTCAGATGATCTCCGTTGAGGAAACAGGCTGTCCGGAGGGAACTTCCTTCACCGTTCGCGACCTGTTCTTCAACGCGCCGGTCAGACGAAAATTCCTGAAAAAGGCATCGTTCGAAACCGCGGCCGTCAGCGACCTGATGGAGAGACTCATCCTGTCGCGCCCCGATATTTCCTTCCGTTTCATCGCGGACGGCAAAACCGTTTATTTTTCGTCGGGAGACGGCGTGCTGAAAAACGCCTGCCTCGCCGTGTTCGGGCTCGGCGCACTCCGCCAGATGACGGCCGTTCAGGGAACGGAAGGCGGATTATGCCTGTCCGGAATGGTCGGGACGGGTGACGCGGCCCGCGGAAACCGTTCCAAGGAGTTCTTTTTCCTGAATCAGCGCGTCATGAAAAGCAATCTTCTCTCAGCAGCCGTAGAAGACGCGTGCCGTCAGCTGGTTACCATCGGACGGTTTCCGATCTGTGTGCTGCATCTCACCCTTCCCTATGACAGCGTGGACGTCAATGTGCATCCGAACAAGTGGGAAGTGCGCTTCACCAACGAAGCGGCAGTTCGGGAAGCGGTATGCAATCTGATCGCGGACTGCCTTCATCAGGATATGCGCCGGGAAGAACGTATTCCCGCCCTGCTTCCGGAAGAGAGACCGGTCCAGCTTCCCGTTTCGGTAGAGAGAATCCAAGGCACGCCAGCTCAGCCGTCCGCCGCGGAAAGGGTGCCGGAGGAGCCGGAAAAAACCGCGCCGTCTCCGATCGGCGTCATCCCTCCGTCCCGTCCCTCCGCGCCCGTCAATTCCTTTGCTCCCGCAGCAACGCGTCAGCCGGCCGCCGTCCTTCACGACAAACCCGCGCTGTTTACCGCGCCGATCGTGAACACGTTTCCCGCTGCCAAACCGGATACGGCGGAAAAGGAAGCGGAGCCTGCCGCTGAAAACACGCAGCTGCCGCTGCCGGAAACGGATCCTGTGAAAATGATCGGAACCGCGTTTGATACCTATATCCTTCTCGAATACGGCAGCCGGCTGCTGCTGTGCGATCAGCACGCGATCCACGAGCGGCTGCTGTATGAAAAATTCATGGCACAGTCCGCGGAAAATGCGTGCCAGCCGCTGCTGGTGCCGATCATTCTGGAGCTTACCCATTCGGAATTCACGGTTTATACCGAAAACGTACAGGCGCTGAAAGAAGCCGGCTTTGATACCGAGCTGTTCGGTGAAAGAACAGTCCGTCTTCTGTCTCTGCCGCTGATCCTGGGAGAACCCCAGGCGGCGAAGTGCTTCCGGGAGGCGTTGGATGAGCTGTCAAGCCGCGGCTCGATCTCGGGGCTTGAGCGCGTGCAGCGCATCATCCAGCTCTCCTGCAAGCACGCCGTCAAAGGCGGAGAAAAGCTTCCCCCGGACGCGCTGCAGGAGCTGGTCACGCGGATGCTTCGCGACGACATCCGTCTCACCTGCCCGCACGGCCGTCCCCTCATGATCGAACTGAGCCGTGCGGATATCGAAAAACGTTTCAAACGCATTCAGGAGCGCGGCGAATCATGACGGATGTGTACGGGATCGTCGGGCCAACCGCCAGCGGGAAAACCGAGCTCTCCCTTTGTCTTGCGGAAGCCCTTTCGGGAGAAATCCTCTGCATGGATTCCATGCAGGTTTACCGCGGCATGGATATCGGCACCGCGAAGGCGACGGCGGATGAACGCAGGCGCGTACCGCATCATCTGCTGGATCTGAAGGAACCGGACGAACCGTTTTCCGTCGCGGAATGGGCGGAGCTTGCGCGAAAGCTGATCGTATCCGTACCCTGTCCGATCCTGACCGGCGGTACCGGTCTTTATCTGAGCGCGCTGGACGAGAATCGGACCCTGGGACATGTCGGAAGCGACGAATCGCTGCGGGCAGAATTCCGCGAATACGCCGCTCGCAACGGTTCCGCAGCGCTTCACCGTCTGCTTGCAAAAGCCGATCCCGCCGCTGCCGCGAAAATTCATCCGAACGATCTGAAGCGGATCGTGCGTGCGCTTGAAATCATCCGCCTGACAGGACTCCCGCTTTCCGCGCAGCGTGACACCCATACCGAAAGCCCGTACCGCTTCCACCTGTTTGCGGCGGACGTGCCGCGGCCCCTTCTGTATGAACGGATCAGCCGGCGGGTGGATGATATGGTGCGCGACGGACTGGAAGCGGAAGTGCGCGGACTTTATGAGCGCGGAATCCCGAAGGACTGCCAGGCCATTCAGGGAATCGGTTACAAGGAGTGGTATGACGTTTTCGACGGACTCATCCCGCGCGAGGAAGGAATATTCAGAATCAAGCTCTCCACCCGCCGCTACGCCAAACGTCAGCTGACCTGGTTCCGGAGAGATGAGAGGATCACCTGGCTTCCGATGGATACGCCTGAAAACCTGACGCGCAGAATCCTGACGCTGATCCGGAACGAAAGAAAGGAAAACCCATGAACACCGAAAAAATCAATTTGCTGCTTGCGCAGGCGGAAACGCTTTGCGGCCCCGTTTTCAGCCGTTTTGAGCGCATCGAGGAAGAAAACACCCGGCGCGTGCTCGACGCCTACCGACGTTTTGAGGTGGCTCAGCGCCATTTTTCCGCCACAAACGGATACGGTTATGATGACGTTGGCAGGGATACGCTTGAAAGGATCTACGCTTCCCTCTTCGGGACGGAAGCGGCCCTGGTGCGTCCGCATATCGTCAGCGGCACCGCGGCCCTGGCGCTGGCTTTATTCGGGATCCTGCGTCCGGGCGACCATCTTCTGTCCTGCACCGGCACGCCCTACGACACCATGCGAACCGTCATCGGGATCGAAGGCAGCGCCCCGGGAAGCCTGAAAGAAATGAACGTCACTTATTCACAGGCGGAGCTCACCCCGGACGGACAGCCGGACACCGCGCAAATCCTCCGTCTGATCCGTCCCGAAACCCGCGCCGTGCTGTTTCAGCGCAGCCGCGGTTATGACTGGCGTGCCTCCATCCTGCCGCAGAACATGGCGGAAACCATTGCGGCCATCCGGAATCAGCGCCCGGACATCACGATCATCTGTGATAACTGCTACGGCGAATTCACCCAGCCGAAAGAACCGACCCACTACGGAGCCCATATCGCGGTCGGCAGTCTGATCAAAAACATCGGAGGCGGTCTTGCGCCCACTGGAGGCTATCTGTGCGGGGACAAAGCCTCCATTGACCGTATCTCCGCCCGCCTGACCGCCCCCGGCATCGGCGCAGAAGAGGGCAGCTATGCAGCAAGCTACCGGCCTTTTTACCAGGGATTGTTTATGGCACCTCACACCGTATGCCAGGCACTGAAAACAGCGGCGCTGACCGCGGCCGTTTTCTCCCTGATCGGAATGGAAACGTCTCCCGCGTACGACGCGGATCGTTCGGACATCATCCAGGCAGTCAAGCTGCATTCCCGCGAAAAGCTGATTTCCTACTGCCGCGCGATCCAGTCTGTATCTCCGGTTGACGCGTTTGCCGTCCCCGAACCCTGGGATATGCCCGGATACGAAGATCAGGTGATCATGGCGGCCGGTACCTTTGTATCCGGCGCTTCCGTCGAACTGAGCGCCGACGGACCGATGCGCGATCCCTTTATCGTATATCAGCAGGGCGCGCTGACCTATGCGCACGGAAAAATCGCGCTGAAAAGCATCCTCGGCGCAATCGAAGCGTGATTCCTGATCACGGGGAAAGCGTATGTGCGGTATTGCCGGATCCATCGGCATCAAAAGAGCATCACCCATTCGTATCGATATGATCCGGAGCAGGAAAGAACCGTAAACACACGTGAACCGATATACAGCAACAAAGTGCAGCCGAACGTCAAAAACACGATTCGGGCTGCGGCGGAATTTCCGTACGATGGTGTTAGAATGAAGCATACGAAAATGAACGCAGACCTGACGGAAGGCAGTGTCTGGCGGAAACTGCTGGTCTTCTTCCTGCCGGTTGCCGCGGGAACAATCATCCAGCAGCTGTATAACGCGGTGGACGGACTGATTGTCGGGCGTTTCGTCGGAACGAACGCGCTGGCGGCTGTCGGCGGAAGTTCAGCCCAGATCATCAGCGTACTGGTCGGCTTCTTTGTTGCGATGACAGCCGGTTCATCCGTCTTCATTGGCCAAATCTACGGTTCCGGCAGAAGACAGGAACTGAACAAAGCCATCGGAACCTCCGTCACTGTCATGGGGTTATGCGGAGTCGGACTGATGCTGGCGGGCATCGCCGCCTCACCCGTTCTGCTCAGGCTGCTCCATACGCCGGAGGAAACGATGGAAGGCGCCGTACTGTATCTTCGAATCTATTTTCTGGGTGTTCCCTTCCTGATGGTCCTGAACATGGAATCAAGCATCCTGCGTGCGCTGGGAGATTCACTGCATCCGTTCCTGTATATGGTCGTCGGCTGTGTATTGAATATCGCGGCAGACGCGCTGTTTGTGATCGTATTCGGCTGGGGCATCGAAGGTGTAGCCATCGCCACGGTGGCCGCTCAGGCAGTAAACACGGCATTGCTGACCGGCCTGCTGGCCCGCAGGGGACAGGATTACAGACTGACTTTCCGGGACATGGGGATCAAAGGGACTTACCTGGCCGATATGCTGAGGCTTGGGATCCCTGCCGGTCTGCAATCCTCCATGTACAGTATCTCCAACATGATCATTCAGATCGCAGTCAATTCTCTTGGAACGCTGGTCGTGGCATCCTGGGCTATGAGCGGGAAGACGGACGGGTTCTACTGGGCTGTCAGCAGCGCCATCGGTGCCGCCATCACCAGTTTCATTGCGCAGAATTACGGAGCCGGCAGGACTGACCGGGTCCGTCAATGCGTCAAACAGGGACTGATCATGCATTTTGTGATCACCGCGTTCTTCAGCGGGGTACTGATGCTTGCGGCAGTTCCTTTTCTGCGGCTCCTGACGCCGGATGAAGCGGTCGTCGAGACCACCCGCCGGATCATGTTTTTTTTCGTACCCTTCTATTTTACCTGGGTCCTGGTGGAAGTCCTGTCAGCCGTCCTGAGAGGCGCAGGCGACGCATTCTATCCCGTGGTAATCACCGGAGTCGGGATCTGTCTGTTCCGGGTTGTCTGGATCATGACGGTGTTCGCTTACTTCGGCACACTCAGTTCCCTGTGTCTCTCCTATACGGTATCCTGGATCATCACGAGTGCAGCGCTGCTGATCTATTACAAAAAAGGCAGCTGGATCAATCGCCGTCACCCCGCGGATCGGTGAAGGCCACTGAAAAGAAAAACGCCGGACTTTGTCAACGGCAGGCCGAAACAGCTGTCTGCCTTCAAAGTCCGGCATTTTGACGTCCCCAACTGGTTTCGAACCCATGGTCTGCCGCTCAGAAAACGAAAAAAGTGTTCGCCTCCGCTGCCCTCCGATGTGCCGCAAGTGCTTGATTTTACCGGGTTTCTAACGATTTCCGGACGTTCGCATTTCCTCCGAAAAACCCCTCTTTTACCCCGGTGCGATTAGCAGGAAATTAGCAGGATGACCGAAATCACGTTTAAAAATATCGTCAGATTTCGGAATAAAGTTTAGTGTAATTAGACACGATGGGTGTCATACAATAATGCCTCATTAAGCATAATAAGATATACGGATTGTCTGATAAATCCAGGATTCGATCCCAGATTTGTCAACATTTTCTCTTGTGCTTTTCTCTTCACGATATTATAATGATGGCAAATCCAGGATTCGATCCCAGATTTGTCGAAAGAGAGGGCTTGAAATGGATTACATCAAAAGGGCCATTGAAGATGTTGTCTTGCATTCTGACAAAACATTCAAAAGCATTCTCATTACCGGAGCGAGGCAAACCGGGAAAACAAAAATGATAAAAGAGCTGTTTCCCGACAAAAAGTATGTACTCATTGACGATCCTTTCATAGAGGAACAGGCAACCAGCAATCCGAATATGTTTATGATGCT
>CADBNX010000343.1 GCA_902796115.1 uncultured Eubacteriales bacterium | reverse complement strand
TGCCTCAAACGCCGTGTTTTCGTTCAGCGCGCACGCTTTCCGCTCCGCGTCCGCGATATCCGCGCCCGTCGCGCTGTCAAGATACCGCGCCTCAACCTCCGGAAGGCTGATTGCTGTATAGTAAAATTGCACTTCGTACTGATCCGCGTTTCCGAATAAATCAACCGATACGGAACGGCTGTCTTCTCCGATCAGCGTATAACCGTTCATTGCCTTCGCATGGATCACGGTAACTGTTCCCGTCGGAAGCGGGTAGCTTTCCGGAAGGATAATATCCGAATACGTTGCGCTGTCAAGATACCGGACGCTCACAATCGGCTGTATGATCTGCGGAGGCTGCGGATAGGAGGTCTGCGTTGAAATAAACAAATAAAGCGTATCGTTCTGGACGCCCTGTGATGAAAAACACTTGATCTCAATATACTGGCGGCCCATTTCCGTTCCGGAATCCATCACATTCAAAAGCTGGCTTCCGGAGAACGGTTCCACCCACGCATATTCGCCCGAATAGTCCGTAAGGGTATAAGACAGACTGTTCAGCGGCGCATCAGACGGGATCTGCACCCAGAAGCATTTCTCGAATCCCTGATAAGCCATTCGTACAGCCTGTACCTGCGCGGTCTGTCCCTGTGAATCTGTCCACATCACACTGATGATTACCTTTTCTTCCATGACAGGTTCGGCATGACCGCAAAAAAGGGAAAACAAAAATACCATTATTGCCGTGATCGTAAAAATGTATCGGTTGAGCTTCTGTTTCATTGTCTTTCCTCCTTGCTCGAAAGTCAATTGTTTCCGCATCTTTTCAATTCTATTACTTTTTTGATTCAGTGTCAAGAAAACCATTCCTCCTCAGGCAGGATTCAATCATAAAACGTCGAATATGTCAGAATCATTGCATTTGCAATGAAAAAAAAGTCCGGGCGATCTGCATGAGCGAACAATTATGTCTGTATCGGTTTTCTCTGCCGACAATTGAAACAAAGCGTCTGATCCTGCGGCCTGTCAAGCGATCCGACGCCAGGGATTTGTTCAGTTACGCAAAAGACCCGCAGGTAAGCGAACATGTCCTGTGGGAAGCGCATCGTTCCCTTTCCGATTCCCGTTCATTCATCCGCAGCATAAAACGTCAGTACCGTCAGGGATTTCCCGGTTCCTTTGCCATTGTGCTGCGAAGCAGTCAAAGAATGATCGGCACGATCGGCTTTATGTCCATTCATCCGGATTATCATTCAGCCGAAATCGGCTACAGCCTCAGCCGGGAATACTGGAATTGCGGCTATATGACGGAAGCACTGAGTGAAGTTCTGGATT
This sequence comes from uncultured Eubacteriales bacterium, assembly GCA_902796115.1. Taxonomy (GTDB): domain Bacteria; phylum Bacillota; class Clostridia; order Christensenellales; family Aristaeellaceae; genus RUG756. Next base: position 8,754 of record CADBNX010000343.1, on the reverse strand, counting down.
ATGCTTTCCGTGTCCTGCAGCTCAACCGGGTCGAAGCACAGCATGAGCTGTCCAACCCCGCATCCGGAAGGGTAATGGAAAAATGCGGAATGCGTTTTGAGGGGATTCTGAGGCAGCGAATACGCAACAAGGGAAAATACGCAGACGTAAAACTGTATGCCGTTCTGCGGCAGGATTATATAAAAGGGAAGTGATTCTGTGTATCATTATCAGACCAAAGGGACTTGCTCAAAAGAAATCATTCTTGACATACAGGATGGAATCATAGTATCCTGTAATATTGTTGGAGGATGTACCGGAAACACAGAAGGTCTGTGCCGAATGGTGATCGGACGCCGCGCCGATGAGGTCCGGAAAACGCTTTCCGGTATTCAGTGCCAAAACGGCACCTCCTGCCCGGATCAGCTGTCAAAAGCGATCGGAAGCTATCAGACAGAGAAAGAAGGAGTAATTCAATGACGTCAAAAAAACGCCTGAATAAAAAGCAGGTCATGATTCGCATCATTTGCGTTGTTATGGCTGTTCTGCTGATCGCCTCGTCAGTCCTTGCCATTTTCGAGCTGATCTGAACTCCAGTTTTTATAATGATTAAACCGTCCGGAGGTGGATAACAATGTTCGGCAGAATGATGAACAATTTTTATTACGGAAAAAGCGGGAAAGGTGATTTTAAAAAAGAGGATCTTCCCAAAAACAGGTTTCAGTTGTTCTTTGAAATGCTGCGCATCCGGTTTTCCGCGCTTTGCCGTCTCAATCTGATGACAGTACTGATTTTTATTCCGCTGATTTATTTTATTTCCGTTTCCGTTTCGACTTTTCTGCAGGGCGTCATGATGCAGGCCGAATTCCAGCAGATTATCGATCAGGCTTCCATCAGTGCCGACGGCGTGTCCGCTGAGGAATATACGTCTCTTGTTGACAGCGCACTGGCTGCAGCCGAAAAGACTCCGGAAGAAATCCAGTTCTATCACACTTTTTCCCTCAGAGATTTCCTGAATACGATCCTTTTTCAGCTGACGCTCTACTGCATCCCCTGCATTGCCATAACCGGCCCTGTGGAATGCGGCCTGGCGTACGTCACACGCAACTGGGCAAGAGATGAACACGCTTTCATATGGTCCGATTTCAAGGATGCCGTAAAAGAAAACTGGAAACAGGGACTCGCCGTTTCCTGCATCACATCCGTCCTTCCTTTTATCCTGTACACATGCTGGAATTTTTACGGTTCCATGGCAGCCAATCAGGGAGCGTTCTTTATCCTGCCTCAGATGCTGGTTCTGATCCTTTGCCTGGTATGGATCCTCGGACTCATTTATATGTATCCGCTGATCGTGACCTATAAAGTGCGGTTTCGTGATCTCATCAAAAACGGCATCATGCTCGGAATCGGACGGCTGCCCCAGAACGTAGGCGTGCGTCTGCTTGCGCTGATCCCCGCCGTCATCGTCTGCCTGCTGCTGTTCACCACTTCCATCGGGATGTATGCGTTGATGGTTCTCCTTCTTTATTACATCATTATCGGAATCGCATTAAGCCGCTTTGTGAACGCTTCGCTGACCAATGCCGTTTTTGACCGTTACATCAATTCCCACATGCAGGGCGTACAGATCAATCGCGGGCTCAGCGTGGAAGACGAGGATGACGAGGATGAGTCTGACACGGAAGACCAGAGCGGCCCGTCGGCGAATTCCGAATCGTAACGCCCGATGTACACCGCATTCGCTCAGGTTTATGATCTTCTGATGGCCGACATCGACTATCAGTCGTGGGCCGATCACTATATCCGTCTGCTTCGTATGTGCGGGCAGAGCATCGGAGAGCATTGTGCGGAGTGTGCGTGCGGCACCGGCAATCTGACGATCCCTTTGCAGCTGAAAGGGCTGAAGATGACCGGAATCGATCTGTCCGGTGAAATGCTGGAAATTGCCATGGCCAAGGCACGAAAAGCCGGAGTGTTTATTCCTTTCGTCCTTCAGAATATGTGTCAGATCACGCTCTCAGCTCCCCAGGACGCTGTCTTCTGCACCTGTGACGGCGTGAATTATCTGGATCGTGATTCGCTCCGGATCTTTTTCAGTCAGGCTTTCCGGCAGCTGAAACCGGGCGGAAAACTCATATTTGACCTCTCCACCCCGTATAAGCTGAAACAGATTCTCGGAAACAGCACCCTGACCCGTTCGGAAGAACACTATGCCTATATCTGGGAGAATCACTGGACAGAAAAGAATTCCTGTGTTCGCATGGCATTGGATATTTTCGTCTGCAATAAGCAGAATACATATACGCGTGTGGAAGAATACCAGATCCAGTATGCGCACGATCGTGAAATCATATGTCAGCTGCTTCAGCTGGCCGGGTTCCAGCCTCCCCGTTTTTTCCATGAAATGACGCTGGATCCCGCTGCCGATACAGACAGCCGATGGCACGTCGTGACTATCAAACCATAATCGGGAGAGAATCTATGCCGAATCAATCACCAGTCGACCTTCCGGATGAAATGCTGCATCTTTCTCTCTGTCACGGGCAGGTTCGCGTCCTGATCTGCCGGACCACCGCCCTGTCCAGAGAAATGGCCCTGATCCACCAGCCATCCCCCGTGGCTCTCGCGGCTTGTTCGCGTATCATGAGCGGCACTTTAATGCTGTCCGTAATGATGAAATCCGCGGATGACTCCGTTACCGTAACCGTAAACGGTGACGGGCCTGCCGAAAGGATCGTCTGCGTAGGGCATGGAACCGAAGTCAAAATCGCACCGACACATCCGGAAATCGATTTGCCTTTGCGGAAAGACGGCCACCTGGATGTCGGTTCGTACATCGGGCATCACGGCAGACTGAGCGTTATTAAGGATCTGGGGCTTCGCGAGCCTTACTGCGGACAGATTTCACTGGTTTCGGGAGAAATCGGCGAAGATTTTGCCCATTACTACACTGTCAGTGAGCAGAAACCTTCCATCGTCGCGCTCGGAGCACTGGTAAGCAACGGGTTCTGTGTTTCCGCAGGCGGTGTATTGGTGCAGCCTCTTCCCGGATGCTCCGAAGAAATCCTCGATCAGCTTGAAATCAGAAGTATGCTGTTTTCATCCATCAGCAGAGAAGTGGCAGACAGAACGCTCGACTCATTGTACACGGCCTGGTTCGACGGGCTGGACCCCATCCTGCTGAAGCGCGAAAGCATCCGCTGGCGCTGTGACTGTTCACGTGACAAGATGGAGCGTGCACTGATTGCGCTCGGGCGCACGGAGCTGACGCAAATGATCCAGGAAGACGGGGGCGCCGAGCTGGTATGCCATTTCTGCCGGAAAAACAGGCAATTTACAAAAGAAGAACTTACATCCCTCTTGTCAAAAGCTCAGAACTAGCTTATCGGAGGCTGCTATGAAGTGCATCAATTTTGATCAGGAGTTTCAGCGCTATCTGCATCAATGGGTTGTAAAAAACAGCAAAAAATACCAGAACGTCGAAGCCATGGAAAACGCGATGCCGGATGTATATGCACAGTTTCTGGATACTCCCGCGGATTTTCTTGCCGGAATAAAGCCCGGAGAATACTTTGAGGCTTTTTCAGACCCCAGACAATTGGTTAACTGGATGGAGGATTATTACAAGCAGCGCATACCCGTGCCCGATCCGCTGCTGAATCGTATTTCGTCGTTGGGTTCCGCGAGCGAAGAGGCGCTCATGAATACACTCACAAAGGAAAAAGCCAAACAGGAAGCGAAAATGTGCGCCATCTCTCTGCTTCGCGAAATCGACAGTCTGGCTCCCATGCAGTTTTACATTCAGCTTCAGATCAATCGTTCCGAGCAGGATGAACTTGCGGATGCAGCGCTGGAGAGCCTTCAGGGAATGGGAGAATCCGCCGTACCGCAGATGCGCGCCGCGATCACAGCCGCAAACCGGTTCGGGCAGGAATCACTGCTCTCCGTTCTGTGCAATTACGGTTTTGACGAAGCGCTGTTTGACATTGCGCTGAACCTGCTTTCGCAAAAAGGTCCATCCGCGCCGGTTATTGCCGACTATATTTCGCGGCTCGGAGATGACCGTGCTCTTGAGCTTCTGACAGAACTTGCCATGGATGAAGAAACGGTGTATCTGGATTATATCGAATACCGGGCCGCCATCGAACGCCTCGGCGGAGAGCCTCCCGAACGCAAGTGGGACAGTACCGATCCCGCTTACGAAGCTCTCAGAAGGATGCAATGATTTGAGGTGAACCCGTTGATCTGTCCTCAGTGCGGTTTTTCCGTTGAGATCTATTCCAAGGTTTGTCCCGAATGCGGTTCTCTGCTTCCGCAGCCGAAACCGTCCGCCGGTCTGAGCGGAATGCGCCAGGGAAAAGCAGCATCCTCCGCTCCGGAGGAGACAGCTGCGCCTTCATCCCTTCCGGATGCCTCCAGACAGGGAATCTATCCGGAAGGCGGCTATCATACGCGGCGCAAAGCACCCGGCCAGGAAATACCGCTCAGGCGGTCCGGGAAGAACACGGTCCCGTCTTCACCGGGAAAGCCCATGATCAATTGGACGTTGGCTGCCTTGATCGTCTGTATCCTGATCCTGTTTGCGGCCGCAGGCGGCTATGTCTATCTGAAAACCAGCGACGCAGGCCAGCTGATTCTGGCGAGACTCGGTTATGATGCAAACGCGGAAGCACTATGGGCGTTGGGTACGGAATACCTGGACCAGGGATATATAGACCGTTCGATCACCTGTTATGAAAAAGCCTATGAGCTCGATCCGAACAGGGAAGACATTTACCAGAAGCTCCTCTTGCTCGGTGAAGCCTATGAAGCCGGAAACCGTCTGAATTCCGCGGAGTCCCTGTATCGCTCCCTTCTTGATCTGCAGCCCCAGAATATAACCGCTTACAGATTGATTGCCAACCTTCTCTCCAATCAAAACAGAACGCTTGAACTGGCGGATTTTCTGAAAACCGCATATCAGAATACCGGTGATACGAGTTTTTCAAGGCAGCGTGAGGAAATGCTTCCTGCCACGCCGACAGCCTCATTGGCAGGCGGAAAATATCAGCTGGATCAGAGCACCCATGAACAGTACAAAACAGTCGAACTGATCAGTGCCGACGGATACGACATCTATTATCTTCTCGATCCCCGGACGGACGCACTGCTGCCGGAAGACGGGATCTTCTATCAGGAAGCCATCCATTTGGACGAAGGCTATCATACGATCAGAGCGGTCGCGCTTTCAAGCGATCTGGTCAGCGATGAACTGACTACAACCTATACCGTTTCCGCGCCGGTCCCGCTTGCTCCGAAGCTTTCACTTGCTCCCGGCGATTATGAAACCCGCCAGCGCGTCTGGATCCGTTATAACGGAGAAGACGCCGATACGGTGGTGATTTACTATACCATAGACGGTCAGTCCCCCACTTCCAATTCGCCGATTTATACGGGCGATCCGATTTATCTGCCGGGAGGTAGGATTCACGTCAAGGCTGTCGCTGTCAATACCTACGGAAAAATCAGCAATGAAATGGATGTTGAAATGAAAATCAACATATCGTTTCTCCGGTATTTCAACAGCAAGGATACCTTTGAAGGGTATACCATACTGTCTACCACAAAAGACGCATTTGTCCGCAGATTCGGTGCTGCGGACAGTGAAACCGAATTTGACAGTGCTCTGTCCCCGCAGTGTCTTCAAATGAATTATTCATGGGGATTCGCCCGCTTTATGCCCTCCACCGGCGGCTACATTCTGTATCAGCTCGAAACGGAAAGTTCCTCCATGTCCGGCCCGCGCAGTACGCATGTCGGCCAGAGTGAAACAACCATCACCGAAAAATACCGGGACATGGGACAGCTGAATGACCAGAATGGAGACCGCAGCATTTATTGGGACGTCAACGAAGGGTATGCCAAGCTGTATAAACTTGACGGCACCAACAGCCGCATCGATTACGTATACTATACCGACGACGGAGGGTCGATGACTCTCTCCTATTATCTTCAGGATCAAAAGTGCGTACGCATGGGGATCCGATACGCTCCCTGATCGCGTTTCGGTTTCATGCCGGGTTTAGCCGGCACAGTCTGTTTGCCGCGCAGTATTCCGATGAAACCGCAGCTTCAGCCCTTCATTCTTCTGCGAGAGGGTGTTTGTTCGGAATCCCGTTCCTCCTGGGATACTTCTCAGCCGTTGGTTCTGTTTTATCATAACGGATCAGATACCGGTCATTCAGATAAGGAACCTTGTATACAGCCGTTTCTTTTCCGCCGAGAATCTGCGCGGCGCCTGCACCGGCTCCCAGTTCCTCCGTATAAGACGGCCCTTTCCAGCAAAGCATTCGCCCCTGCGGCTTCAGCAGAGGAAGCATGTACTCCGTGAGTACGCTCAGCCGCGATACGGCTCTGGCTGCGGCAAAATCATACTTCTCACGATAATCGGGGCTGCGGCCCGCTTCTTCTGCCCTCATCTGCACCACCCTGACATTGCGGACTGCCAGTTCCTCCACGCACAGATTCAGAAAATTGCAGCGTTTGCGCTGTGCATCCATCAATGTCCATTCGACCCGCGGCAAAAACAAAGCGAGCAACAGACCGGGCAGCCCTGCACCGCTTCCGACGTCGATCGCTTTTCCCGCATCCGGAAGCGCCCCGGGAATCTGCATCGGCAATACGGAATCCAGAATGTGTTTTTCCATATACAGTTCCGGCGCCACGCTGGTCAGATCAAACCGGCTGTTCCAGTATTCCAGCAGCGAACAGTATTTTTTTACTTTCAGACAGATTTCGGCATCCGCCCGGATTCCGTACCTTTCAAATTCATTCATTCTTATATTCCTTCCCTGCCCAGCGAAAGAATACGCAGCAGAAGCCCTTCAAACGCGCTTTCATCCGTCAGCTGTCCGCTTTTGATCCGGAACTCCGTGTCGTAACACCACTGGCAAAGCTGATCCAGCTGCTCCAATGTGTAGCGTTTTCCTGTCTGCAGTGTTCTTCTGAGCGCAAACTCCGGGATCCCCGTTTTCTGTATGATTGTTCCGTCCGGCATTCTGTTTTTCTTCATCTGCATCGCATACAGGATTCTGCGGCATTGATCCCCGAGAATCGGAAGGATCGTAACCGGGTTTTCTTTGGCGGCTGCCATTTCACGGTATTGGCTCATTGCCTGTTCTCCCCGTTGGTTCAGCAACGCCGTTGCCATTTCAAATACCTTGAATTCGGTTGTTTTTGTCGCAACGGCCAGGACGTCATCCTCCGTGATCGTATCTTTGCCTTCCGTGTACGCCGCGATCTTTTCCATCTCGCCCAGCAGCAGATTCAGTTTTCTCCCGGAGCAGAACCACAGGGTCTCGCAGGCGGCGGTCCCGATGCTTTTCCCCCGTTTGTTTGCTTCCTTGCATGTCCACTTCAGCAGCGTCTGTTCATCGACTTCCGAAAAATCGTAACAGGATGCGTATTTTTGCAGCAGTTTCTTAAAACGTTTCTTGCCGTCAGCTTTTCCCCGGACGAAAAACACGATACAGCAGGTATCGGGGATATTCGGCAGATAGGCTTCAAGCTTCCCGATCGCCGTATCTTCGTCATATTCTCTTGGTTTGCTGTCGCTGAGCATCATACAGTCCTTCACAAGGATCAGCCTTTTATCCGCCATGAAAGGCACGGTTTCCGCAGCAGCGATCAGCGCATCCGGATCAGGATCGGACAGTACCGCAAAATTCATATCCGGAAAATCACCGGTCAGAATCAGTTTTTTCAGGCGCGCGAGCGCTTCTTCCTTCACGTGCTCCTCTTCGCCTTCCAATAAGTAGCACCTTTGGATTCCCGTTTCCTTCAGCTCGTCAAAGAATCTTTGATTTGATTTTCTGTTGTCGGGTTTCATTCTGTCATCACCCCTGCAAGAAACGGTCTGATTTGATAGTTCCTCTCCCCGAATGTAACGGTAACCGCTCCGCACAGATCCGTACGATACACCTCTGCGCCTGCTTCCTGCAGACGGGTGAGCGTATTCTCCGAAGGAAGGATCCTTCCGGACGCGCATGGAATCAGGGCGCACCGAGGAGTCAGGATATCGAGATACTCCGAAGAAGAGCTGCCGGCACTTCCATGGTGTGCGACCTTCAGAATATCCGTATCCTCCGCCGTATACAGTTCATATACACCGTCCAGATCCCCTGTCAGCATAACGCTGCTTCCGCCGATTTCGGCAAGAGCGGTCAGACTGTACAGATTCGGGTCCCTTCCCAACCTCGTATGGTCTTCATCCGGCCACAGAACCGTAAGGTTCACCCGATCTGTCTGGATTTTGTCACCGCGGCTTACGTACTGTACCGGGATCCCGCCGGACTCAAGCAAGTATAAAACTTCCATTCCGGTTTCGTCAATCATTTGTTCTCCCGCCGCATAGGGCAGGATCACTTTTCCGGGAGCAAGTCCGGAAGCAATCAGTTCACGGATACCGCCGCAATGATCGGAATGAAGATGCGTCAGCAGAACGCAGTCAGGATTCCTTCCGGTTGCTTCCAGATAGGAAACCAGATCGCTTCCGTTTGACCCGGTATCGACGATGATCGTATTCCCGCCGTCCAGGATCAATGAGCAGTCCCCCTGCCCCATATACAGCTGTACGTATTTCACACTCCCGTCGGCGGAGATCAGGCAAAGGATCGCTGCCGCCGCTGCCGCGGCAGCGCTGACAATGATCCGTTTCCGGGCAGAAAGCAGTGTAAAGCGTGTGCACATCACAAGGCACACCAAAGCCGGCAGGCTGATATACCATGGAATATCCGG
>CADBNX010000342.1 GCA_902796115.1 uncultured Eubacteriales bacterium | reverse complement strand
CCCCGCTTTGTTCCCGATCGGAAGATTCGGTAAACAGCAGCCTCATCCGTCCCGCTTCGCGGTCCCTGTCGGAAAGGACCGCCGACAAGCTGACGGATGAGGCTGTATCACGCAAACGATTCATACGCCTTCAGGCGTTTCTCATATAGCTTTGCCGTATATCATCCCCGAAGGGAATATCATGCGCGCAGGCGGTCATTTTGCACGGAAGGGCGGCACCGGAGGGGAACGATGGGTCCCCCGTCCGGAATCAATGTGCGCACAGGCTCGGCCCGCCCGCAAGGCACGCCTTCACCAGGTCGTCCGCCTTCGCCGTCGCCAGGGCGGTCACCGTATCGGACGCGCCGTAGTAGATCTTCACCGTGCCGTCCTGCTCCAGGATGGCTGCCGTCGGGAAAATGACGTTCGTGCGGAAGCCTTCCGTGGTTTCGTAGGGTTCTTCCGGCGCCAGCAGCGGTTCCCGGCAGATGCCCAGCACCCGATAGGGGTTTTCCGAATCGAGCAGCATCACACCCGCGCAGTAGCGCTTGGTCCATTGATCTTCCCAGCCGTTTTTGCCGCGCGTCATGTCGCGGTCCACCGCGTGGGTGAACACCAGCCAGCCGCTGTCGGTTTTCACAGGCGGCGCGCCGGGGCCGATCTTGTCGTTGGCAAAGGGAAAATCCTCCACGCCCGCCAGCAGGGCGGAGCGGCCCCAGTAAACCAGGTCGGGGCTTTCGCTGATCCAGATGTCAAAGCGGTCCCTGCCGCGGCTGTATACCGGCATGGGGCGCTCGAGGCGCAGGTACTTGCCGTTGATCTTTTCGGGAAACAGCACCATATTGCGGTTGTCCGGCACGCTTAGAGAGATCATCTCGTAATGATGCAGGTCTTCCGTGCGCGCGATGCCGCCCAGCAGGCCGTGGCGCGTATCCACGGCAAAGGTCATGTATACCTCGTCGCCGATCACGGTCAGCCGCGGATCATAGGCACGCAGGATCTCTTCATCCTTGATTTCGAAAACAGGTTCCGGCTCCACCGTCCAGTGAATGCCGTCCGGGCTGAACGCCAGGCCGATATTGGTGCCTTTGAAGCGCCCGCCGCGTTCCCATTCGGCCTGTGAGCAGCCCCAGTCGTTGCGGAACGCCACGGCGTAGCCTTCCTTCCAGCGGATCACGCCGGCGTTGAACACCAGGTCGCAGCTGTAGGGCACGTCGTGCCTGGTCAGAACGGGATTGTTTTCATATCGGGTCACACAGGGAAGCGATTTCAACACAGGGGTCAGCATCTTCTTTCCTCCAACCTTCCCGCCGCGTCCGCCCGGGCCGCAGCTGTGCCCGATGCGCTGTCCGGCGTACCAGCCGATGATACCGGCATCGGTTTGATTATAATTCAGGTCGTCATTCGATGTCAACAGCGCCGGACAAACGGCTTCCACTCTCTTTTTTGCCTGATCTGTCCGTCGCTTCCCGTAATCGTCGCTTGACAGTCTTCCGGCCTTCTGCTATAGTTACGCTGTTCGTCACCATGGGAGGAAATCAGGCTCCCCAGCCGCGAAAGCGTGAAGGATATCCGATAAAACTGTTTTGAAAAGATACCGCAAATCCACAAGGAGGCACGTCATGCGCTATACTCCGTCTTTTACCGGTTCGTCGCCCCAGCTTTCCTGCGCGCCCTTTCCGGCGTCCGTTCCCGGCAATATCCAGCTGGATTACATCACCGCGCATCCGGAATTCGTGCGGGATATCCATTACGGCCTGGAGCACCGGAGGATGCAGGAGCTGGAAGGGTGCACCTGGTTTTACCGCACCGCGCTTCCCGCGCCGCCCGAAAACGGCGAAAAGCTCTGGTTTGTGACCAAAGGCATCGATTACGAGTGGTCCCTGCTGCTGGACGGGGAGGAATTCTACGCGCACGAGGGCATGTTTTCCCCGGTGGAGCTCTGCCTGACGGACCTGCTCGGGGCAAAGCTCCGCGCCGGCGCGGAATTTGCCGTCAGAATCCTCCCGCCGCCCAAAATCGAAGGCGTGCCGGATACCCGCGCCCGTGCCCACGCGGCGCGTTCCGTGAAGCCCCCGGTTTCCTACGGCTGGGACTGGCATCCCCGGGTGATCCCCTCCGGCATCTGGGACGATACCTTTTTTGAAACCCGCGGCCCGGGGCATATCGCAAACGCCGAAGTGCGCTATACCCTGGCGGAGGATTTTTCCGAGGCGCATGTCACGCTGCGCGCCGACTGCAGGGAAAGCGCCGCGTTCGTTTTCCGGGATCCGGACGGCCGCGAGGTTTTT
>CADBNX010000341.1 GCA_902796115.1 uncultured Eubacteriales bacterium | reverse complement strand
GATTTCGGATATATGGAAGCCTGGTGCGCGGATTTTCTGTGCGACTGTGCGAAGATTGTCGGACAGGGGGATGCGATCCCGTTTTACGGAGAATGTCACGGTCTGTATAACAGGATCATCTCTGCCGGAGGGTATGAGGTTTCAGCCCCTCAGACCGGCGATGTCGTCTTCTATAACTGGGATCACGTCGGTCTGATGATCGACGGCTCAAACTGTACCAGCGGCAACATGAATACCAGCAAGGTGAGCAAGGTTGAAACCTGGTATTACAAGGAGATATGCAAGGGAAAGACCATCCGGATCGTGAGGCCGAATTACCGCGGCACCCAGGGTTACCTTGACGTGAACGGCTGGCTGGACGGGAATGAACTCGTGGGCAATGTTGCGGGATACGGCACCTTTGACGTATATGTGAACGGCAGCCTGTTGGCGGACGACGTGAATGATTTCTACAAATCCGTACCCGCCGGAAGCAGCTACCGCGTGACCGATATCAGACCCGCCGCCGGGCATGTGTTCAGCGGCGCGCTCAACAACAGCTTCAGCGGCACCGTCACGAAGAATCAGACATCCGAGGTGCGCCTGCGTTTCAATACCTGTGTGGATCTGGGGGATGATTTTTACGCCACGGTGATCCTGAACAGCGCGAACACATTTGCCGAGAACGACGGCAGCGGGGGAATCGTGAACAGCGAAGTTTCGGAGCTCGCCTACAGCGAACTACCGAAGCGGATCTGGCACTTTGAGCGCACGGACGGCGGCGCGTACGGCGGCAGCTATAAAATCACCAGCGAATACGACGGCAGGGTGCTGGACGCGAAGGACTTCGGCAGCGAAAACGGCAGCGCGCTGATCCTGCGGGAAAGCAACGACAGCGCGGCGGAAAGATGGTATATCGGCCCGGACGCCGTGACCTGGATGGGCTATACTTTGGGCACGGCGTACGGCTCCATGGCCGTATCCGCTTCCGGAAGCGAGCCGGGCAGCGCCCTGCGGCTGTGGACGGCGGACTGCACGGATGACAGCCAGGCCTTTGCCATCGTGCGGCTTGACGATGTGAATATCGACTACGGCAGGCCCGCCGCGCCGGAGATCCTGCTTGCGTCCGTGGACCCGGAGGATCCTGACAATGTGCTGATCGAGTGGCGTTCCACGACCGCGGGCAAATATGACAGCCGCGTTTTTGACACGGCGCTCTGCGCGGGGGAGGACGCGGGCGGAGTGCCGCTGTACGCGAATAACGGCGTCACGGACACCGAATGGTCCGTCGCGCTTCGGCCGGGGACCTACACATTCCGTGTGCGCGCGGTCAACGCGCTGTACGCGGACCTGGCGTCCCCGTGGCATGAAACCGTTTTTACCGTTGAGACGAGCCGCACCGTAACCTGCGAGGCCAACGGCGGCGAAGGCGCGCCGGCCGCCCAAACCGTGAAGCCGGGCGAGGAAGTGACGCTGCCCGGCGACGTGCCCGCGCGCAGCGGGTATGCCTTCATCGGCTGGGCGGAAAGCGCGGAATGCTGTGTGCCGGCGTATCAGCCGGGAGACAGCTTTGTGCCCGAGGCGGACCTCACGCTTTACGCCGTATGGAAGAAGGAATGCCCGGAGGCGGTTTGGCTGCCCGCGGAGCTGCTGGAAATCGGCGCGGAGGCGTTTGACGGAAACAGCATTGCGGCGCTGCGCGTCCCGGATGGCTGCGGGTCGATCGGGGAAGGCGCCTTTGCCAATCAGGAGAAGCTGGTATACGCCCTGATCCCGGAATCCGTGACACACATCGGGAAAGGCGCGTTCGCAAACTGTCCGCGGCTGATGCTCTATGGCCGGGCAGGCAGCGCGGCGGAGCGCTTTGCCGAAGAGAACGGCCTCCCCTTTACCGCACTGACGGACGATTGGACTTCTCCGGATCTTGTGCCTGTATTTGCGGACGTAACGGAGGAAAAGTGGGTCTGTACGCGCAAAACGGAGGACTTCACCTGGGAGGAAGCGGACAGCGGCGAATACCTGTGGGCGGATTACCCCGCCGGATACGATACCGGGCATGCGCTGTGGAGCGCTTATGAAAAGGAGCCCCTCACCGCGCGGGAAGAGGAGCAGACCAGGGTGGAAGTGTCGGAAAGCGAGCACCGCAGCTATTTGTACTGGCACTGGACCTTTGTGGATTCCGTCCCGGACAGCAACCGGAACGTGCTGGTGGAGCGGGAACGGAAAACCGGCGTCAATGTGGGGGGCTCTGTATACCGCGACTTCATCTTCTTCGATACCTTTGAAACGGAGATTTCCCTCAATCCGGAGGGAATGGGAACAAACGGCCCGAAGAGCTTTGACGGCATGTACAGCACGTATCACCATCCGGATTTCAACCTGCCGGAGTATGCCAGCTGGTGGTGGTACCGCTGCGAAACGTACCGGCAGACATGGACGGAGTACAGGAAGGTGTATGCCTCCGCCGAGGCGGAATCCGACCGGCCCGTCGCGGAGGGCGAAGGCATCTCGGATGTGCGGCACCTGGTGAAATACAGGCTTGTACAGGAATAGGGAGCAGGGAAAAGGGAAGAGGCAATAGGCAATATGCGGTGAGCGTCGGCGATCGGGGAGTGAAACGAAGACGGAGCCGGAAACGCCACCCATGCTACAGGAGCCCGCGAGCGGCAAGCCGAAGGCGCGGACGGAGCGGCTGCGACGATCGCAAAGGAGGAGACGGTGAACCTGGTGCTGAGTAAAACAGTTGGAAGGGAATTGATGAATCAACTGAAGGCGGCGGGGGTAAGGTGACCGCGCTGAAGCGCGGAGTGAAGGGAGAAAAGTGAAGAGTGAAGAGTGCTTAAAACGTTTTGGATCTTTTCACTTTTCACCATTCACTTTTCACTGAGCCGGAGCAGAGCGGAGGCGAAAAATGACCGTGCTGAAGCACGGAGTGAAGATGCGGTGAGCGTCGGCGATCGGCGAGTGAAACGAAGACGGAGCCGGTAACGCCACCCATGCTACAGGAGCCCGCGACTGACGAGACGCTGGCGAAGACAGAGCGGCTGCGACGATCGCAGAGAAAAGAGAAGAGAGAAGAGTGCTTAAAACGTTATAAATCTTTTCTCTTTTCACTTTTCACTCTTCACTTTTCTCCAGGCCTGATGGAAGGAGGCGACAAGGTTGATTTATCAGGAACCAATAGGACGGCAGGAATACACCGCGACGGGCTTCCGGGGGCTGGCGAAGG